>JAKIVA010000034.1 GCA_021647265.1 Lutibacter sp. | reverse complement strand
TTGTTCGTATACCTGATTTTAATAAATCTACGATCATTAATTTAAATTCGTTGTCATATCTTTTTGCCATAATTCAAATATAGTTTTTACTCTCTATAAAATCGTAACATCAAAGGTAGACACTTCAGATACTAAAGAAAATTATGTTGATTATAAGCACTTTGTCAGGTTGAGCGCAGTCGAAACCTCTTTAAAAACCTTTCGACTGCGCTCAAGGTGACATTAGCGTTTTAATTTTATATTTAAAATATTGATTATAATTAATTAAAGTGAATTATTATATCGAACTCACTTTATTTTTAAAAAAAGTTCTCGATACAATTTTTTGTCAAAAATTACCTGACTTGCCGTCAGGCAGGCTCGAACTGACATAGCTAATAACTCTAAAAATACTATAATTGTTTGGAATTATGTATTCAGATTTTATTCAATTTCAAAATTGAAATAGGTGTTAGGGTACGGTTCACTGCGCAATGTAAAGTGCCACCATTCTTTAGGGTAATTTCTAAAATTATATTTTCGCATTACCTCCTGCAAAATCGCCCTATTTTGTAGTTGTTTGGAAGTTAAAAGTGTGTTTGACACCCAAGATTCTTTTCCGAAAAAATCATACGGACTTCCCATATCCAATGCTTTTTTTTCATCCGAAGATAAATCAATAATGGTAAGATCAACGGTACTACCTCTACTATGTCCAGAACGAGAAGCAATGTATTCTTCTTTAAACAAATTCTTCTTTTTAACGTTTGGGTAAAATTCTTCTTTATTTATGGTGTCATTCAAGTTTTTAGCCCATTTAACAAAATGATTTACAGCTTTTTGTGGACGATACGCATCATAAATTTTCAGTCCTAAATTTTTCTTTTCAAGTTCTAGTTGAATTTTTTTTAACATGTTGGCTGCCTCAACCGTAATTATGGCTTTTGAAGTAGTATAACCCTCTATTGGTTTACCTATAAAATTATGATTTCCGGCATAGCGAATTTCTAATTCTATGGTTGGAATTACCGTTTTTATATATACAAATCCTTCAGGAAGTTGTTGTTGTGCAAAACTCTTTTCAACAATTAAAAAGAGCATACAGAAAACAAAATACCTAAAAATTCTATTTAACACGTTCCCCATTTATATATGTTTCGTCAACTTTTATATATGGAATTTTATCAGCATCAATTTCCATAATGTTTTTATTGAGGATTATAAAATCAGCCATTTTACCAGTTTCAATACTTCCTTTCTCATTTTCTTCAAAATTGGCATAAGCAGCCCAAATAGTCATTCCTTTTAACGTTTCTTCACGTGTTAATGCATTCTCCATTTGGAAACCATTTTCAGGAAAATTATTTAAATCTTTACGAGCAACTGCAGCATAAAAAGTTAAAAATGGACTTACTTTTTCTACAGGGAAATCTGTTCCTAAAGCTGCTTTTCCATATTTATTTAATAGGTCTTTATAAGCATATGCGCCTTTCATACGTTCAGCTCCAATTCTGTCTTTTGCCCAATACATATCACTTGTTGCGTGGGTTGGTTGAATGGAAGGTAAAATATTATCAAAATAATTAAAATCGTTGATATCAATAATTTGAGCGTGCTCAATTCTCCAGCGCCTATCTTTTTTACCTTTTAAAACTTCTTTATACGTTTTTAGCATTACATAATTTGCTGAATCTCCAATGGCATGAGTATTCATTTGATAATTTGAATTAGCAATTTTTTGTGCAATTTTTTGTAAATCAGATACAGGAGTTACTAAGGCACCAAAATGATTGTGCTTATCAGAATAGGGTTTTTTCATTGCTGCGCCACGTGAGCCTAGAGCACCATCTGCATATACTTTTATAGAGCGTATATTTAATCTGTCAGTTTTTATAATTCCTTTTGATAAATAATAATCTAAATTTTTTGGGGTACTTGATATCATTGCATAGATGCGAATTTTTAGTTCATTAGCTTGTTGTAAACTATCAATTAAGTCAACAGTTTCTTTTGATAATCCGGCATCATCTACAGTTGTTAAGCCGTAATAAAAACAAATTTCTTCAGCATCTTTTAATGCTTGGATTTGTTCTTTTTTTGAAGGGCTTGGAATAGTCTCATCAATTAAATTCATAGGGTTATCAATAAATATACCTGTGAGTTTTCCATTTTTTTGTAGTATTTCTCCACCTGAAAAAGGAGTATTAACAGTAACTTTTGCTAAATCTATTGCCACTTGGTTTGCCAATAGTGCGTGGCCATCAATTCTACGAATTGCAATTGGTGTATTTGGAAATAACAGATCTAATTTATCTTTTGTTGGAAACTCTTTAGTTTCCCAATCGTTTTGATCCCAGCCACGTCCAGTGATATAAGGTACATCTTTTTCTTTTTGAAAATTAACAATTCGTTGTACAACCTCCTCAAAGCTTTTGGTACCAGTTAAATCTACTTTTTGTTGTTGCAAACCTAAACCGTAAAAATGGCAATGAGCATCAATAAAACCAGGAACTATTGTTTTGCCCTTAACATCGTTTATAAATGTAGAAGCATATTTTGACTCAATTTCAAGAGAAGTACCTACATCAATAATTTTACCATCTTTAATAGCAAAAGCTTCAACTTTATCAAAGTTTTTATTTACAGTATATACATTGGCATTTATAACAATGGTGTCAACTTGTTCTTTTTTTGAACACGAAATGGTCATGGCAATTAGAAATATTACAGTTATTTTTTTCATTTCAAATAATTATCTATTAAGTAAATAAGTGAAGCCATGGATGCAGCTCCTAGTTCTAACTCTCTTTTATTAACTTTATCAAAAGTATCAATAGCGGTATGATGGTAATCAAAATAACGTTGCGAATCAGGTTTGTAACCAAATAAAGAGATTGTTTCAGAGTTTAAAGGGCCAATATCAGCCCCACCATGTCCTTTTTTAATGTCTCGTAATCCATACGGAGCAAGTAGTGATTTCCAACTCATAAATAGCTTGTGATATTTTTCAGAACTATCAAATGAAAATCCTCTTGGTGTAAATCCGCCCGAATCTGATTCTAAAGCTGCAATGTGATTTTCATTATTCTTTTTGGCTTCTTCTGCATATTTTTTACCACCACGTAAACCGTTTTCTTCATTCATAAATAATACAATTCTAATAGTGTGTTTGGGTTTTATTCCATTTAATTTTAATAAACGAGCTACTTCAATAGATTGTACAATCCCAGCACCATCGTCATGAGCTCCTTCACCCAAATCCCAAGAATCTAAATGACCACCTATAGTAATGAATTTATTAGGGTAATCACTTCCAATAATTTCGCCAATAACATTATAAGAAGGTGCATCTGGCAACGTTTTACAGTTTTGTTTGAAATAAAATTTTAAAGTAGGATTTTCTTTTAATTTTTTACTTAATAAGTTTGCAGCTTTAGTGCTAATTGCTGCTGTTGGTACCTTTTCGGCATCTGATAAATCTCCATAACGCATAGTTCCAGTATGTGGAATATTATCAATGCTTGAAGTCATAGAGCGAACAATAACACCTAAAACCCCATATTTCCCAGAAACTTTTGCCCCATTAACACGTTGATCTACACAGCCGCTATAAGCTCTAAAAGTTTCAATTAAAGTAGTATCAAAAGGACGATTAAAAAATACAATTTTTCCTTGTAGCTTTTCGCCTAATTTTTTGGCTTCTTCCAAACTTTTTACTTCAATAACTTCACCTGAAACTCCATTTTTTGGTGTAGCAATAGAACCTCCTAATGCACAAATTGGCACATTGAATTTATCATTATTACTTGTGAAATAAGCTTCCTCTTTCTCACCACGAACCCAATGAGGAACCATAACAGGTTGTAGCCAAACATTATCAAAATTCAAGCTTTTCATTAATTGCTCTCCCCATTCAACGGCTTGTTGCGCTTCTGGAGAACCAGATAAACGTCCGCCAATATTAGACGTTAAATCTCGTAACCATTCATAACTTTCTCCGTTGGTTAATGAGGTGTTAAATAGTTGTTTAATAATAATTGAATCCTGTTTGTTAACTGTTTGTTGAATTTGTTTGTTGGGCTTAATTTTAGAACAAGAAATTAGAGCAATAAATATACTTATTGCAATAAAAATATTTTTCATTTTATGGTAGTTTTTATAGATTGTTAAATCTACATAAAAAAGTTTTAATAAAATGAACTTCTATTACAAAACCCGTTGTGCATTATCATTTTTTAAACTTACTGTTACGTCAGTTCGATTAATTTTTGATAAAAAATTGTATCGAGAACGGCTGTTTTTAAATAAAAAATCTATTCTCGATACTAATTTTAAGCCTAAAAAGGCTAAAATTCACTACCATTGACGAAATTTTATCATAATGCACAACGGGTATTTAACAATAAAATTATTCTTTTTTGAGAGTTATAAATACAATACCATTTTTTGCTTTTTCACCGTATTTTTTTGTAGCACTCTTCCCTTTTATAACTTCAATTTTTTCAATAGTATTTGGATCTAATTTTTTAACTTCCTCAATAGTAATTTCTTTTCCATTTATATAGTAGAGAGGTTCATCATTTTCTGAACTTATATAAACATTATCATCTTTTTGGGTTATAATGTATCTAATTATTTTGTCGTTATCAGTTTTAACAGTAAAATCATTTTGAAATTCACTCGCATTGTCTTCATCTATTCTGTTCTTCAAACTGTCTTTTTGTTCAGATAAATTATCTTCTAAATAAGTAGCTGTAACTGTATATCGCTTTCCTTTAATGTTATTTTTTTCTGCATAGTGAGCATTTGCCATTTTGTGTATTTCGTGGATAGTCATTTTGCTATCTCTAGTAACATTACCAATTGTAAAAATAGCACCTTCAGAATTGTAGGAAATTTTTATTGGACTAATTGGATTTGAACTTGAATTTTCGAATTTACTCCTTAAGTTCTTCCCTTTAGCATCAATTTTAATTGCTGTTATTTCACCGTTACTATTTCTTTTAATTCCTTTGAAAGTTAATACAATATCAAATTCTTTTTTAAAAAAATGAGCTTCTTCTTTTAGGTTTTCATCTGTAGAACTTTTATCAATAACGAGTTCAATTTTTAAATTGGTTAATTGTTCAGTATCAAGTAATTTCTTTTCCTGAGCAATTACTTTTGTATTAAAAGTTACTATAAATAAAACCAATATTGGTAGTAATAAAGCATATTTCCATTGACTTTTTGTTGTTGATCTATTTTTGTGTAACATAATTATTCTTTTTTTAAGTAATGAGTTGTAAAAATTGTTTGTTATTTCAGTGCAATAATTGCTGCCGCTTGTTTTTAAAAGTGTTAGCTGATATAGTTTGTGATTATCTGTCAATCTTAAAGCGTGTGAATCGGCTAAAAACTCTAAGTTTTGTTGTACGGCTTTTTTGTACAACCAAACAAACGGATTAAACCATAATGTTATTACCAATAAGTGAGATAAAATTACATCAACGGAGTGCCATTGCTGTACATGTGCTTTTTCATGATTTATAATATGTTGTAACTCATTTATTGAAAATTGATTTTTATTGTAAACAATAATATTAAAAAATGAAAAAGGTGAAATGTTTTTTAATATTTCTATAAAATAATAATTTTCATGTTTTACTTTTGGGTGTTTAGAAATTAAGAAGCCTAATGAAATTAACTGAACTAAAAATTTCAAACTAAAAAAAACAACACCAAAAGCATATATTATAAAAATAACTTGTTGCCAGTCAGTACTATATGTAGTAACTTCAGTGTTGGTAATTTCAGCATAATCAGTAAAATTAATTTGTGAAACAATGGTCTTAACATAAATAGGTATTTCAATCAAAGGGATGGTTAAAATAACCAACAATCCAACAATAAAATAGCCCCTAATCGACTTAAAAAAGGTTTCATTTCTTAAAAATATATAATAAAATAAGAATAGAATAACCACTATTCCGCTTGCTTTTAATAAATATTCCATGGTTATTTCTTATTTTCAATTAGTTTAATTATTTCACGCAATTCATCGGCACTAATTTTTTCTTCTTGCGCAAAAAAGGATACTACATTTTTATAGGAGTTTTCAAAATAATTTTGGGTAGCATCCAAAAAATAATTTTTACGATAATTTTCCTTAGACACAATAGGGTAGTACCTATGCGTTTTGCCAAAAGTTTCATGTTTTACATAGCCTTTATCTTCCATCTTCCTAATTACTGTTGAAACGGTATTGTAATGTGGTTTTGGTTTAGGCAATTCAGCTACAACTTCTTTAACAAAAGCTTTTTTAAGTTTCCATAAAACCTGCATTATTTCTTGTTCTTTGTTGGTAAGTTTGTCCATTTGTTATTTTATTTTGGGCGTTCCGTTTCGCTGTGCTCACGTCGGGCTTTTCGCTGTATCTTTTTATTTTGCAAAATAAAAAGGATGTCGCTTCAATCCCTAACGCATTACGAATATAAACTAAAAAAATAGTTATACAACTATAAAAGTAGTTATTTAACAAAAAATTAAGTTACTCTAAATTATAATGTGTAAGTAAATACGTTACTGATTGTTTGCAATCTTACGTAACGTTCATCAACCAAAGCCTGCCAACAGCATAAGGGATTGTTTCAGGATCACATTCAATAAAATACAGGTTATCAAACGGAAAAGAGATGCTGAAACGGGTTTAGCATGATGTTGTTTTTTTATTGCTAATTACAGACATACAAATACGTTATTAATTCCGTTATATTTGCAAAAATATTTTTCATGAATTTATTATTTATTCTGGTTGGTTTAGTGCTGTTAATTTTTGGAGGACATTGGTTATTAAAAGCTGCAGTAGGTTTTTCGTTGCGTTTAGAAATTCCCAAAATTGTAATAGGAATGACCGTTGTTTCTTTTGCAACGTCGGCACCAGAACTAATTGTAAGTATTAAATCAGCTTTAGATGGGCACGCAGATATTGCTTTTGGAAATGTAATAGGTTCAAATATTGCTAATTTAGGGTTGGTGCTTGCCATTACTATTTTAATTTCAACCATAAGTGTAGAAAAAAGTTTTTATAAAACAGATTGGCCAGTAATGATAATTTCATCCTTATTATTATACGGTTTTATAGCTTTTGATGGTGTTTTACAGCAGTATGAAGGAATTATCTTGTTTTCTTTTTTAGTTATATTCTTAGTGTATTTATTAAAATTTCAAAAAACGGCAGTTGTTGATGAATTACCTGAAGACGATGAAGATTTGCCACTTTACAAAGATGTGTTGTTTTTAGCTATAGGCGGTGTAGCACTTTGGGGAGGTTCAGAATTGTTAATTGACGGTGCAGTTGGTATGGCAAAACATTTCAATGTTAGTGAACGTGTTATTGGTATTACAATTGTATCAATAGGAACCAGTATTCCTGAGCTGGCAGCTTCGGTAATAGCAGTATTAAAGAAAGAAAAAGCCATATCATTAGGGAATTTAATAGGCTCTAATGTATTTAATATTTTAGCGGTATTAGGAATTACCTCTATGATTACTCCAATTACAATAACAGATCAAAGGTTATTATCCAGTGATATATTCTGGATGCTAGGAATTTCATTTTTAATATTTCCACTGGTATTTGCGCCCGTTAAAATGAAATTAACCTGGAAAGAGGGACTAATTTTACTCTTCCTCTACCTCTTATTCATGTATAAAATGTTTTTTTGATTAAGATATTTTAAATTTTAGCTAAATATAGGTGTGTTATTTTAAATTTTAAGGGGTGTTATTAACAAAATATCTAATTTTTAAACATTACCCCCTAAATTTTACGGGGTAAATTTTTTTTAATGTAATTTTAAACTAGCTTTGTGCTCTTTAAATAGTGTTAATTATAAATTACTTAAAATGTCTAAAATTAGATTTCAAGCATTGGCTCAAACTTTAAACAGGAAACCTGTAAAAGTTGTTGAAGACTCAAGAAGATCAGATTTGTTTGGTGAAAATGTATTTAATGAAAGTACTATGCGCCAGTATTTAACTAAAGATGCATTTGAGGGTGTTATGAACGCGATAGATCACGGTACAAAAATTGACCGTAAAATTGCAGATCAAGTTTCTTCAGCAATGAAAGAATGGGCATTATCAAAAGGTGTTACACATTATACGCATTGGTTTCAACCTTTAACAGGTGCAACAGCAGAAAAACATGATGCCTTTTTTGAAACTATTGGAGGAGGTATGGCTATTGAAAAATTTGGAGGAAGTCAATTAGTACAACAAGAGCCTGATGCATCAAGTTTTCCTAATGGAGGGATACGAAATACATTTGAAGCTCGTGGCTATACTGCCTGGGATCCAACATCTCCAGCTTTTATTTATGGTACTACTTTAAGTATTCCAACAATATTTGTTTCTTATACGGGTGAAGCTTTAGATAATAAAACACCCTTGTTAAGAGCGCTTCAAGCTGTTGATAGTGCTGCAACTGCAGTTTGTAAGTATTTTGATAAAAATGTAAAAAAAGTGACTTCTTCACTTGGGTGGGAACAGGAATATTTTTTAATAGATAAAGCGTTGGCAGATAGTAGACCGGATATTACACTAACAGGTAGAACTTTGTTAGGACATTCTTCGGCTAAAGGACAACAATTAGATGATCACTACTTTGGTTCAATCCCAAGTAGAGCTTTAAATTTTATGCGTGATTTAGAAACAGAATGTATGCTATTGGGGATTCCTGTAAAAACGCGTCATAATGAAGTAGCTCCTAACCAGTTTGAGCTAGCTCCTATTTATGAAGAATCAAATTTAGCTGTTGACCATAACTCACTGTTAATGGATTTAATGGGGAAAATAGCCTCCCGCCATCATTTCAAAGTATTGCTACACGAAAAGCCTTTCTCCGGGATAAACGGTTCGGGTAAACACAATAACTGGTCATTATCCACCAATACGGGTGTTAATTTACTTGCTCCAGGTAAAACACCTATGAGCAACCTTCAGTTTTTAACATTTTTTATCAATACCATTAAGGCTGTAAATGATTATGAAGAATTATTAAGAGCTGTTATAGCTTCGGCTAGTAATGATCATAGATTGGGAGCAAATGAAGCACCACCTGCCATCATTTCGGTATTTATTGGAGCTCAATTAACAAAAGTATTGGCTGAATTAGAAGGGGTAACCAACGGTAAACTTTCTCCGCAAGAAAAAACAGACTTAAAATTAAATGTTGTTGGTAAAATTCCAGATGTTTTATTAGATAATACGGATAGAAATAGAACGTCTCCTTTTGCATTTACAGGAAATAAATTTGAATTTAGGGCTGTAGGTTCTACGGCAAATTGTGCCAAGCCAATGAAAGTTTTAAATACCATAGTTGCCAAACAGTTAAAAGAATTTAAAATTGAAGTTGATGCATTAATCAAAACAAAAGACTTGAAGAAAGATGAAGCAATTTTTAATGTGTTAAGAGAATATATAAAAGCTTCTAAAAAAATATTATTTGAAGGAAATGGGTATGGCTCAGCATGGGAAAAAGAAGCTAAAAAAAGAGGATTGAGTAATAATAAAACAACTCCAGAAGCTCTTAAAGCAAAAATTTCTAAAAAATCCATAGCATTATTTGAAGAAATGAATGTAATGAGTGAAATAGAAACAAGGGCTCGTTATGAAATTGAAATGGAAGAATACATAATGCGTATTCAAATTGAAGCACGTGTTTTGGGCGATATTGCTGGTAATCATGTGGTTCCAACGGCCGTTCGCTATCAGAACTTATTAATTAAAAATGTGACAGGCTTAAAAGATATTTTTGGAAAAGATTTTGAAAAACTTGCAGGAGATCAAATACAATTAATTAAACAAATTTCTGCGCATATTGAAGCAATTCACACCAAAATTGATAAAATGATAAATGCTCGCAAAAAGGCAAATAAAATTGAAAATGTAGAAACAAAGGCTGAGGCATATTGCTTTAAGGTAAAACCATATTTCGACGAAATAAGATATCATTGTGATAAATTAGAGTTGATGGTAGATGATTCATTATGGCCATTAACAAAATATAGAGAACTTTTATTCTCGAGATAAATAACGTTCTTTATCATTAAAAAAAACCGCAAAAAAGCGGTTTTTTTGTTGGTATAATTCTTGATTTCAAACAAAAATTCAAGATTTTTATTATAAATCTAGTCATTATTTTTAAAATAAATGGTTGTGACAAACTAAAAATTATAAGCTTGTAATAGAATGTTTTTTAAGGTGTTATTTCCATTTGTTTGCTAAAATGTTCCAATTGTTAATTAAAGTAAGCCATTACCCTAGCGTTCGACTAGACTGTGTAATAATGGGCACTAAGTAGAATGGTTATAAATTACATAGAAACAGTTGTTTATCTTTTGAAAATACTAAAATGATAGTTAATTTAGTGGGAGAAATTGCAGATGTAAAAGTATAATTATTTGTAGTTTCAGGATCCTCAAAATTAACAAAACTCCACGTTTAAACCTCAATTATTTAGTTTCACCCCACTAGTAAACTTATAGAATTAGTTTAGGTTGTTTATTGCTTCTTAAATATAGTTCAATTCCTCTATATGTTTACAAAAATGAAATTTAGTTTAACTTAAAATTAGTATTATGAAAAAATTAGTATTTAGTGTAGCATTATTATTTGTTGCGGGTATGACGTACGGTCAAACTGTTAATGACGATTGTACAGATTGTTCTATACCACAATTAGAGTGTATGGATTGTTCATTTGAACAATTGGATTCAGACCCACGTGGCGCAGAAATAAACACAAGTTTAGTTGATCAAGATGGTATTGCTAATATTGCAATAGTTGACCAATATGGTGATGGAAACTTTTCTACTATTAAACAAGATGGGCAAATGGATGTTTTAGGAGGTGTTGAAAACGAAGCTTATGTTAATCAATACGGTGATAGGAATCATTCTGATATCAAACAAAGTGGTAACTATAATTATGGTGAGGTTTACCAAGAGGGTGTTGAGAATTATGCAAAACAAGATGTTGGTGTTGGTTGGGCAGAATATAATGATGCTTTCGCTTACCAATATGGAGAAAGGAATACTTCATTCCAAAAACAACGTTATGATAATAACGAAGCAGGAGTTGTACAAGATGGAACAGCAAATTATGCTGAACAAGATCAAAGTTCAGAAGATAATGCGGTTATGGGTAGTACGGCTTGGATACACCAGTTTGGGACTTCAAACGAAGCAAAACAAACCCAACGAGGCAGTTATAATTTTGCTTTTGCTTATCAAGATGGTGAAGGAAACATCTCTAATGAAGAGCAAATATCTGATGCAGGGGGGTTGTCAGCAAATGAATCTTGGACAGGTCAATTTGGAGCTTGGAATTTATCATGTGTAACTCAAGAAGCCACAGGTGATGCTTATAATTTTTCTGGTGTAGGGCAATGGGGGCAAACTAATGAATCGTATGTAAATCAATTTGCTAATGATGGAGCCAATTACAGTTTGGTTGGGCAAGGGTATTTATGGCGAGGAAGTATGAATGTTTCAAAAGTGAATCAAGTTGCAGAAGATGGAGAAAATTATAGTGTTGTTTGGCAGGCGGCAGGTGATTACAACGAGTCTGTTGTAGATCAATATGCAACCGGTGGAGGTGCTAATGGTAGTGCAGTAGGTCAATTTGGAAATGAGAATATATCAGGTGTTTCTCAACACGCAGATGGAGGTTTTAATGTATCAGGTGTTTTACAACTGGGAGGTTCTAATTTCTCAGCTGTGAATCAAAATGCAGAAGGAGACGAAGATAGTTGGAATATGAGTATTGTATATCAAGAAGGTCTAGAAAATGTTTCTTGTGTAGATCAAAATGCTATTGGTGGTTTCAATATGAGTAATGTTTATCAGTTTGGAACAGGGAACCAATCATATGTTAACCAAGATGCTATTGATGCAAGTAATACCAGTGATGTTAATCAAATGGGAAACAACAATTTTTCTTGTGTAACTCAAGTTGGTACAACAGGTACATCTTTTTAGTATTAATAAACGTATTTAAATATTACCAATAAATAATATTTGAATATTAGTAATGAGAAGGAGGTTGTCTGAAAAGCAATTATACTTGTCATTTTGAACAAAGTGAAAAATCTCAACATATTGATATACAAGTGTTGAATTTCAAGAAGATTCTTCATTTACATTTAGAATGATACTTTTTAGACAGCCTCTCTTTTTGTACTCTTAAATTTATAAATATTTTATAAAACCAAAGCAACATTTTCTACCGTAAAATTATTCAATACCCGTTGTTTATCACAGAATGTTTTTGTTAAAACACTTGTAAATAATTGTTTACGTGGCGTTTAGCTAAAAATATTTAGTTGTTTTTATACTCATTTATGTATTTTATGTAATATTTGTTACGTAAATTACTGTTTGTTAAAGAAAACATACATTTTGCATATTTTTAGAAGTGAAATTTTTATACACAAGAAATAAAAGCTAATTTAGACTTGTGAAATAGTAAATATGATAGTTTAAAATTTACAAATTTCATATAAAATTGCAATTAATTACCCCACAGTTTAAACCTCAATTTTTTTCCCCAACATTGTAAGTTTATAAAACTTTTTCAAGTTTTTGTACACTTGTGTGTACGTGATAAAGTTTATTTCCCCTATAAATTTATGATAAAATTTATTAACTAATTAATTACTAATGTTTAAAATTTTTATTATGAAAAAACAAATTTTATTAGGTGCAGCTTTTTTATTTGCTGCCAGTATGACGTACGGTCAACAGGGTGATTGTGATGATTGTTCAGTACCGCAGGTGCGATGTATAGATTGTTCATTCGATCAACTTGATTCGGGACCACGTGGTGCTGATATCAATACAAGTTTAGTAGACCAAGATGGTATTGCTAATATTGCAATAGTTGACCAAATGGGTGATGGTAACTTTTCAACTATTAAACAAGATGGGCAAATGGATGCTTTAGGTGGTGTTGGAAACGAAGCTTATGTTGATCAATATGGTGTTAAAAATCATTCTGATATCAAACAAGATGGTAACTATAACTATGGTGAAGTTTACCAAAATGGTACTGAGAATTATGCAAAACAAGATGTAGGTGTTGGTTGGGCAGAGAATAATGATGCTTACGCTTTCCAATATGGAGAGGGAAATACTTCTTTCCAAAAACAACGTTATGATAATAACGAAGCAGGAGTTGTACAAGATGGAGATGGAAATTATGCAGAACAAGATCAAAGCTCAGAAGAAAACGCAGTAGCGGGTAGTACAGCTTGGATACATCAGTTTGGGACTTCAAACGAAGCTAAACAAATGCAACGAGGAAGTTATAATTTTGCTTTTGCTTTCCAATCTGGTGAAAATAATACCTCTAGTGAAGATCAAGTATCTGATGCAGGTGGAATGTCTGCAAATGATTCTTGGACATTTCAATTTGGTGCTTGGAACTTATCATGTGTAACTCAAGAAGCTACAGGAGATGCTTATAATTTTTCAGGTGTTGGACAAAATGGATTCAACAATAGCTCTTATGTTAATCAATATGCTTCAGATGGTGCTAATTATAGTTTAGTTTTTCAAGGTACTTATTGGAATAATCTTTCAAATAATAACGTTTCAAAAGTAAATCAATATACAGAAAATGGAGAAAATAGAAGTCTTGTTTGGCAAGTAGGTGCTTTCAATGAGTCTACGGTAGATCAATATGCAATGAATGCAGATAACGGCAGTAGTGTTACTCAATTTGGATATAAAAATGTATCAGGTGTTGATCAATCTGCTACTGATGGCGCTTCTAACGGGTCTACGGTATTTCAAACGGGTTATGGAATGGGAGGAACAAACTTTTCTGCTGTAAATCAAACTGCTGAAGGTGATGATAGTTGGAATACAAGTAGTGTTGATCAATATGGTTTCGGTAACGTTTCATGTGTAGATCAAAATGCTATTGATGGTTTTAATAATAATTCAGTTGTTTATCAGTTTGGTATGGAAAACCAATCATTTGTAAATCAAGATGCTATTTCTGCTAGTAATACTAGTGATGTTAATCAAATGGGAAACAACAATTTTTCTTGTGTAACTCAAGTAGGTACAACTAACACACCATTTTAATAATATTATTTTATAAATTTTAAAGTAAAATAAACAACTAAAAAGGGGGATAATTCCCCCTTTTTTATTAAATTTGAGGTAAGATGAAAAAATACAGCTACATAACGGTTATTTTTTACATAGTGATAAGTTTTTGCTGTTCAAAAAGTTTTGCTCAAGAAATTACTTCAAATGAACGTAATTACATATTGAATCAAATACAACTAAATAACAATCCTTCATTAATTCTTGAGAATAAAACATACAGTGAAGCAGAATTATCAGCTCAAAGTAGTTCTATAAAATTAAATCAAATAGGAAATTACAATCAAATTGATATTAAAGCAGACGGAACAGACTCTCAATTAATAAATCAGTTTGGAAATCAAAATAACTACACATTTATCAACTATTACAACAATACACCTTCTAAATTTGATATCACTCAACAAGGAAATGGTAATTTTCTTCAAATTTATGGAGAGAATTCAATCATAAAAAACTTAAAAATTGTACAAAAGTCTAATGCTAAAACAATAATTATTCGTAATTATTAAAATGTATCGGTGTTTTGAAACCTTCCCACAACAAATTAGTCTTATTTCTTTTATTTATTAGCACAACGTTTTATTGTACTTCTCAGGAAGTTATTACTGCAAAAATAGTGTCAAAAGTTGCAGATAACTTAATTGATATTAAAGCAATTGCAGAAAATAATGATGTAACATTTAAAGACGAGTATTCTTATTTGTTATTTTCATTAAAAAAAGGACAAGGAGGGAATTATTCTAAAAATACACAGTCTGGTATTTTTTCTTTAGAATCTAATGAACAAAAAGTTTTAACTACATTAAAAATCAATATACAGGAAAATGAAGAATGTAAAGTATATTTTTACATTAGAAAATCTGGAAACCTTATTTCAAAGGACTCTGTTGTGATTGTTGCAGCCGAAAAGGCCGATAAAGAGGTAGTAGAAGAAGAAGATTTTGAAATTAAAGGTATAGTTATAGACAATGCAATTACTAAATTAGGGAAAGACTTTCATGATTATTTTTACCAAGCTTATTTAGTTTCTGGAAATCAATATCCTTTTATTATTACAATTAAAGAAAGACCATCTTTTGGAAGAAGCAGTATAATAACATTGCAGGTTGATGGTAAAAAAATCATTGAATTTTACTCAAGACCTGATGAAGAATACCTTAAAGAGTACGCCAAATTGGCCTTACAGCGCTTAAAAATATTTGATAAACAACGAAAGTTATTATATAAAAATAGAAGAATATAATTATTTTTTAATACATTTAGATTATGAAAAAGCTTCAAAAAATTTTCACGATTATTATTTTTTTAGTCCCTTATATTTTATTTTCTCAAAATTTGGTTTATAAGCCAATAAATCCATTTTTTGGCGGAGATACCTTTAATTATCAGCAGTTATTAGCTGCGGCCAATGCTCAAAATGATTTTGAGGAGGATAACGGTTTTAATTTTAGTCAGCCAACCGATTTGGAAAATTTTACCGAAAGTTTAAACAGGCAGTTGTTGAACTCTATTTCACAAGATTTATTTAGGCAACAGTTTGGGGATCAAGCATTAACAGTTGGAACTTTTGTTTTTGGTAGTTTGGTGGTTGATGTTTCTCCATCATCTGGAGGCTTATTGATAAATATTTTAGACACCTCCACAGGTGAACAAACACAAATTACAATACCTAATTAATATTTAGAAATCCCCGTATTTATGAGAAAGATATACCAAGGTGCTATTTTTTCAATGTTGTTGTCTCTTACAAGTTGTGGAGCATTTTTCAATCAACCATTTGACACAAGTAAAGCCAGAATTGGAGAAAATACTTCAAGTGAAAGTATTTTAACAGGGATATTACCTGTAAAAGAAACAGTAGTTGGAGTTTATAAATTTAGAGATCAAACAGGGCAATATAAACTGGTTGAAAATGGATCTACTTTTAGTACAGCAGTAACGCAAGGCGGAACCTCTATTTTATTAAAATCATTAGAAGAGTCTAAATGGTTTAATCCAATTGAGCGTGAAAACATAGGAAACTTGTTAAATGAACGTCAAATAATACGTTCTACCCGGAAAGAATATGCCAAAAATAATAAGAGTAAACAAATTACCTCAATTCCACCATTATTATTTGCTGGAATCATACTTGAAGGAGGTATCGTATCTTATGACTCAAATATAATTACGGGAGGATCAGGTGCTAGGTATTTTGGGGCTGGTGGGTCTACACAATATAGAGAAGATAGGATAACGGTTTACTTACGAGCTGTTTCTACCTCAAGTGGAAGAATTTTGAAAAATGTGTATGTTTCCAAAACAATATTATCACAGAGTATCTCGGCTAATTTATTTAGATATGTTAATTTAAGAAGGTTGTTAGAAGCCGAAACAGGAGTTACCAAAAATGAACCTGCACAGTTGGCAGTTAAAGAAGCGATAGATAAGGCTGTAGAAACATTGATTATAGAAGGAATTATTGATGGCTTATGGGCTCCAAAAGGAGGAGAACCTGTAGTTAATTTAATTAAGAATAAATACTTAAAAGAAAAAGAAGTAGCTGCTTCAACAGTGTTACTAGATAGAAAATTAGAAGATAGAAGAGGTAGAAAAGCTGTGAGTTTATCAACTACTTCTAATCAAATAGCAGGAGATTACTCAAATTCAAAATCGCACATAGGTGCTAATTTGGGGTATAAATTTTATTTAAATAAACCTTCATTAAATTTAAATATTGGAGCTGGTTATTTTCAGTTAGAAAACGAAAAAGCTTTTAAAGATGATTTTGTTTCATTTGATGTAAATTTAGAATATAGCCTTTTGCCATACGACAATGTCTCTCCTTTTGTTTATGGAGGAATTGGAACAATTTCAGATGTTAATTTTTCAAATTTGTTTGTGAAATTTCAGTATGGAGTAGGGATAGAATATTTACCGGTAAACAATTTTGGAATTAAAATTTTTGGAGAGCAAAACCTGTTACTTAGTGATGAACTAGATGGTTTTGTTCAGGGTAAAAGAGATGATTATTATTGGAGAATAGGTGTTGGTTTAAATTTCTATTTAGGAAAACCATACAAAAAGGTAAAGTCAGTAATTTTTGAATAATAAAAAAAATAAAAATGAAAAAAGTATTTAATATTATAATTATACTAGCACTAAGTTTATTCATAAATTGTAGTGAAGATACCGTTGATTTGGTTGGTGTTGGAACAATTACTGGTAGGGTTGTGGAATCAAGTAGTTTTGATCCTATTGAGAATGCAAAAGTATCTTTAAGTCCGTCTAACAACACTGTTTTTTCAGATGCTGATGGATATTTTAGAATGGAGAATGTTGAAGCGGGAGATTATTCTGTAAGTGCAAAAAAGGAGAATTATTTAACTAATTTTCAGCCAGCAACAGTGACCACAGATTTAGAAGTAAATGTTATTTTTGAAATGGATGATGATACCGCATTGAATAGACCACCATCTGCACCTGAGCTAATAACACCTATTGATGGTAGTGAAAACCAAGAGCTTTCAATTGAATTAATTTGGTCTTCAAAAGATCCAGATGAAGATACAATTACTTACAGATTGGAATTACAAAACGATTTTGATAATGATATTGTAAAAATTGAAGACCTTATTGACACAACGTATGTAATTTCAGATTTAAAATATGGAGTAAAATATTTTTGGCAAGTTGCAGCTAATGATAGTATTAATGCAGAAGTATTAAGCACCGTTAGTTCTTTTAAAACAAAAGCAGACCCTCAAAACAGGTATTTTTATGTACAAAAAGCAGGAAATAATAACAATGTAATATTTTCAGCAGGATATAATGAAGTTGAAACAGCTGTAGAAAATGTAGTACAATTAACTACGGAAGATGTTAATAGCTGGAGACCTAGAAAAAATCAGGCTTCCAATTTAATTGCCTTTTTAAGAACGTCAAACAATGAAACACACTTGTTTACAATGAATCAAAATGGTTCTAATGTATTTCAGGTTACTTCCGCAGTACCTATTGCAGGATATGATTTGAATGAGATTGATTACTCTTGGTCATCTAACGGAGATAGACTGCTGTATTCTCATTTTGATAAGCTGTATGTAATTAATAAAGATGGTAGTGGCTTGGAACAAATATATCAAACTTTTGATGGAAGTTATATTACAGAAATTGATTGGAGTAATGATGAGAGTGTGATAGCTCTTAAAACAAATAATATTGTAGGATATGGAGTTTCTATTTTCACCATTGATATGAATGGAAATATGTTAACAACGGTTCTTTCTGGAGTTACAGGAGCTGCAGGTGGTTTAAATTTATCTATAGATAATAATTTGTTAGTGTATACTTACGATGTTTCAGGGTATGAAAATGCAAATAACAGACAATTGGAAACACATGTATTCGTTTATGATTTTGCTACTTCGGTTGCTACAGATATTTCTGCATCTAATATTGTTTTAGGAACGAATGATTTAGATCCAAGAATATCTCCAGATGAGGCTCAGGTTATTTTTGTGAATACCTCAAATGATGGTATTTCTGTTAAAAATATTTTTAGAATGGATATTAGTGATGGAGGTAATAGAACCCAAATTTTTACAAATGCTTATATGCCAGATTGGGAGTAATAAAATGTTTATAATATAAGAAAGAGGCTGTCTAAAAAGTGTCATTCTGAATGTAAATGAAGAATCTTCTTAAAATTAAATACTTATATATCAAGATGTTGAGATTTTTCACTTTGTTCAAAATGACAAATATAATTGCTTTTCAGACAGCCTCTTTTTGTGTTTAGTATTTGAAAAAGAAAATCTACTTTTGCATAACAACATAACAACGTTTTAATGAGTTCAGAAATAAGTAAAAGATATAGTCAAAGAGGTGTTTCGGCTTCAAAAGAAGATGTACATAAGGCTATAAAAAATGTAGATAAAGGATTGTTCCCAAAGGCATTTTGTAAAATTGTACCAGATTATTTAACAAACAATGAAAATTATTGTTTAATAATGCATGCAGATGGGGCAGGAACAAAATCATCTTTAGCTTATATGTACTGGAAGGAAACAGGAGATGTTTCTGTTTGGAAAGGTATTGCCCAAGATGCTCTAATTATGAATATTGATGACTTAATTTGTGTTGGAGCTACAACTAATATTATGTTGTCATCTACCATTGGCCGTAATAAAAATTTAATACCGGGTGAAGTAATTTATGAAATTATTAATGGAACTGAAGAATTATTGCAAGATTTAAAAGAATTGGGCGTTGAAATTCATTCCACAGGTGGAGAAACTGCTGATGTTGGAGATTTGGTGCGAACAATAATTGTAGATTCTACTGTTACAGCACGTATAAAAAGAGAAGATGTTATAAACAATGCAAATATAAAACCAGGTGATGTAATTGTTGGTTTGGCTTCTTTCGGACAAGCAACTTATGAGAAAGAGTATAACGGAGGAATGGGATCTAACGGATTAACTTCAGCACGCCATGATGTGTTCCATCATTATTTAGCTAAAAAATACCCTGAGAGTTTTGATGCTGTTGTACCTAAAGAACTGGTGTATTCTGGAAATGTAAAGTTAACAGATGAAATTGAAAACTCACCCATTAATGCAGGTAAACTAGTGCTTTCTCCAACAAGAACGTATGCTCCTATTATTAAAAAAATACTAGAAGAGTATTCTTCAAAAGAAATTCATGGAATGGTACATTGTAGCGGGGGAGCTCAAACAAAAATCCTTCATTTTATTGATAATTTGCATATTGTAAAAGATAATATGTTTGCCATCCCTCCATTATTTAAGTTAATTCAAGAGCAAAGTAACACCGATTGGAAAGAAATGTATCAAGTGTTTAACTGTGGACATCGGATGGAATTATATGTTAGTCCAGAAATAGCAAATGATATTATTGCTATTTCAAAAAACTTTAATGTTAACGCTCAAATAATTGGAAGGGTAGAAGCTTCAAAGGAAAAAAAGTTAACCATAAAAAGTGAGTATGGAATTTTTGAATATTAAGATTGTTCAATCAACGTGTTTTTTTTAAGAATATAATTATAATCAGCTTTTATACCTTTAGGATTGGTAGAATCTAAAATTATTATCGTTTTTTTTGGTTTTAAAGAATTTATTATTGTTTGTAAGTGAGTTATTGTGTTCGTATTTAATCCTTCAAACGGACGATCAATTATAAGTATAGGTTTATTAGTTAAAAGAGCCCTACAGTACATCAATATTTTTTTTTGACCGCTAGTGAGTTTGCTTCCTAAATCACCTATATAGTCGTGTAGCTGAAGTTTATTCTTTTTAGCTTCATAAAGTTGTAGTTCTTTTAATATTTTAGAAGCTTTCATTTCAGTTTCTTTCAATCTACTGTACACTATTGCTTCGTAAACGGTTCTTCCATACAAAGAAAATTCATCTGAGATTACTGAGATGTTTTTTCGAATAGTTTTTTCTGCTAAATCGTTATAATTGTATTTTCCAAACATGATAACCCCTTCAGTAGGGTTGTATATTTTTAATAATAAATTAATAAATGTACTCTTACCTGATCCTGAAGCTCCAAGAATTAATGTGGTTTTTTTCGGAAAAATAGAGATGTTTAATTTTTTAAAAACAAAATTGTCAGAAGAAAAATATGTAAAAGCTACATTTTTAAAACATATTTTTTCTTCAGAGAGATTTATTTTTTCAAATGAGAGTTTGTTCTCAGCTTCCAAGCTAAAAATATTTAATAATTTTTCAAATGAAATATTTCCTAGTTTCCAAATAATACTAACCCTTAACGTTCTTCTTAATATTGGAAGAAAAGAGATGATTAGTAAAATTAATATGAGTAATTCAGATGCATTAAAAACTGTTGTTTGGGCTATTTTTAGCGTATAAATATACCACATTAACAACGCTAGCATTAAGTATGTTATAGTAGGAATAATAGATTGGATAAAACTAATTACTTGCTGATATTTTTTCCCAATATCATATAATTTTTCAGAGCGTTTATTATATCTCTTTTTTTCTGGAGTATATTTATTAAAAGCCTTAATTGAAATAATAGCACGTAACCTGGTGTTAACAAATGTTAGCATAGCAGACCGTTGATTTCTTCTGCTAACAGATATTGTGTAAAGAATATTATTTATAAAAAATAATAATAAAATTGCAATACCTATAAACACAGTTACTATTAGTGCAAATTTTGAATTTATGTATGCAATGGTAATAATAAGAATAACAATTAAAATAAAGTCTTGTAAAAACCGAAAAAGCCCTTTCGTAACGTAGTTTTGAATACTTTTTAAATCTCCGCTATAGCGTAGTAAGTACTTCCCAATTCCTCTTTGCTCATAAATATGAGTGTTAATATGTAATTGATGTTCAAAGAGCTGTTCTCTTAAATTTTTAGCAAAACGTTCTCCAATAATAGAAATTACATAGCGGTTTGCATATTCGAATATAAAACGAATGAGAACAAGGCCTATAAAGAAAAACAAAAAGTCATTAAAATCTTTAGTATTTATAAAAGGCATTGATTCTAGTAACTTTAGCCGTTTTGATGAAAAACCGAAGTTAAATTCATAAAAACGACCGAGGCTAACAGGTATTAATAACATTATAATGTTATAAAACAAACCACTTATAAATGCCGTAATTACAAGTGATTTGTTTTTTGTTATAAATTCAGCTATTAACTGCCATTTTGTCTTCAAACTTTAAATATTTTACGTTCTGTTCTAAGGTATTAATTATTTCTTTTGAAGTCAAATCTTCTTTAGTCAAAACATTGTAGTTAGACCTTTCTTTTACTTCATTTACCAATAGAGGACTTATGGTAAAAAGACCTGTTACACCTATTATGTTACAGCCTAACTCAGTTAGTGTATTAGCTCCAGCAATCGCACTCATACTATCTATTGATGAAAACAAGGCTCCAGAAATGCCACTCATAAATTTCTTGTTATTAATTAAAGCATGAGTTTCTCTTTGTAATAAACCATCAGCAATTTCAACAATAATATATTCTGGGTTGTATGGTTTTACCTGTTCAATTAAGTGTTGGTATAAATCCACAATTTCCTCTGTAGAGCACATATACGTTGAGGGAAATCCAAAATATGAAAAGTCTATAGAGATATTTGCACCGTAATCACGAACCATGTTTTTATCTTTTGTATAAACCGTTCCTGTTAATTTAATATAGGCCGTTTTCTTACGTGCTAGTTTTAAACCTCTCGCTAAAAACGCTGCAGAAGTAGTTTTCCCACTATCCATGCTTGTACCTAATGATAAAATTACTTTTGGATTGGTATTTATAGGGATAGATTTACAAGTTATAGTATTTTTATTTAAATATTTAGTGTTAACTACATTCCCATTTTCATTTACTACGTATCCAACTAAACTTAAAGATGTTGGTCCAACCAATTCAAATTTCAGATGCATATTTTTTAAAATCCCTATTGCACCACCTTGACCTAATATGTGATATGTATTATGGTAGCAATCTGGTACAAACCCTTCCATTTGTTCTGTGGCATATCTATTTCCAAATGCTGCCATAATTAAATCTCCAGGTAAAATATATTTATTGTTTCCAGTTGTAGATTGAATTCTAGTATGCTTACCTATTTTTTTTACTCTAAATATTGCAACATCTCCTGCCTTCGGAATATAAGTTTTTTTAATATCTTTATTTATAATAGAGCTTGTTACATGCTTACAAATAATAGCTTTTTTTATTTTATGTGGGTTGATTTTATATAGTTTCATAATTTCTGGATAAATTAAATTGATTTAAATAGTTTTTAATTAGATGAGGTTAATTAATTTTGAAAGATAGACTTAACCCAAAAACAGCATAATCATTTTCAGGAAGTGCCTCAGTCTTAAATTCATTTTGAGAAATATAATAGAGTGAAACTCTCATAGCAGAATCTGTAATTGGCTTAAAACTTAAACCAGATTTAAATCGAAACCGTTTAATTCCAGAAGAGATTATACCTCCACTATAATTAAAAAATTGCCCTTCAATATATGGTGATAAGCTAGACTTTCTTACATTATAGCCTACTCTTGCAGCATAGATTGTTCTTGTTTTGTATTTGTCTAAATCAGTAAAAAAATGTTGAAATTCAATCTTATGTTTTAACGATAAACGTTTTACAATAGTGTGTTTGTAGGAAAAGTTACCGTAAATTCTGTCTACAGCCAATTTGTTAAACCAACTATCTGTAGCACCTTGTCTTCTCAATGAATTTGAATCGTTAAAAAGACCTCTAACGTAGCCACCACTTATATATATTCTTCTTTTTAACTTATATGACAATGCTATTTTTGTTTGCGAAAAACTGTAATTGCTAGGAGAAGCATTGTATGCTATAAGTTCACTTAATTTTACATTTAAGTTTTTATTTACTTTGTAGGATACACTTATTCCTGACCATATTTTTAAATTATTTGTAAGGTCTTGAGAATAAAAATTTGAGACAGAACTACAGGAAATAATTATAATTATTAAAAGGGTTTTAACATTTTTTTGGGGTGGTTTGTTCATTTTTTATTTATTGTTTAATGGTTATAATTGAATTCTTACAACTATTAAACAACTAACTACTAAAAAACCCTACCTCAAAAATCCTTAAATTATAAATTAGAATCAATTAAATATTTTTATTGTTGAGTAACAGGTGTTTAAGAATGGGAGATATTCTTATGAAGAAACTTATAAGAAAATATTGTAAATTTGCAATCCAATTAAAAAAATAAATGTTAGATAAGCTAAGAATAATAAAGCAACGATTTGATGAGGTTTCTGATTTAATAATACAGCCAGATATTATTTCAGACCAAAAGCGCTATATAAAAATTAATAAGGAGTATAAAGATTTAAGTGCTGTAATGAAAGTGGGTGATGAATATAGTACCCTGTTAAATAATATTGAAGAAGCTAAAGAAATTATTGCAGATGGTTCTGATGATGAAATGACTGAAATGGCTAAAATGGAGTTGGAAGAAGCAACTAGTCGTTTGCCAATATTAGAAGAACAAATTAAATTTATGTTGATACCAAAGGATCCTGAAGATGCTAAAAATGTAATTGTAGAAATTAGAGCAGGTACCGGTGGTGATGAAGCAAGTATATTTGCAGGAGACTTGTATAGAATGTATACAAAATATTGTTCAGACAAAGGATGGAAAACAGAAATAGAAGATTTAAGTGAAGGAACTTCAGGGGGATTTAAAGAAATAATTTTTAGCGTAACAGGTACAGACGTTTATGGAGATATGAAATTTGAATCGGGTGTACATCGTGTACAGCGTGTTCCTCAAACTGAAACACAAGGTCGTGTACATACTTCAGCAGCAACAGTTATGGTATTACCTGAAGCAGAGGAATTTGATGTTGAATTAAAGCCAAGTGATATTCGAGTAGATTATTTTTGTTCTTCAGGACCTGGAGGGCAATCTGTTAATACCACATACTCTGCAGTTAGGCTAACACACGTACCTTCTGGTTTGGTTGCACAATGTCAAGATCAAAAGTCACAACATAAAAATAAGGAAAAAGCGATGAAAGTGTTGCGTTCTCGTTTATATGAACAAGAACTAGAGAAAAAATTAGCAGCAGATTCAGCAAAAAGAAATTCATTAGTAGCTAGTGGAGATCGTTCTGCAAAAATTAGAACCTACAATTATCCTCAAGGGCGTGTTACAGAACATAGAATAGGATTAACACTATATGATTTATCGAATGTAATAAATGGTGATATTCACAAAATAATTGATGAATTAAAGCTAGCTGAAAACACAGAAAAGTTAAAAGAATTAGGAGAAGTATTGTAAAAAGAAATATTAAAACGTAAAAAAACCCAATCAAATTTGATTGGGTTTTTTTTATAAGCAAGAAATTAAAAATCTATTTTACTTGATCTACGACAGCCTTAAAAGCTTCTGGGTTGTTCATCGCTAAATCTGCAAGAACCTTACGATTCAATTCAATATTATTAGCTTTTACTTTTCCCATAAACTGTGAGTAAGACATTCCATATTGACGGGCTCCAGCGTTAATACGTTGAATCCATAAAGCACGGAAAGTTCTCTTTTTATTTTTACGGTCTCTATAAGAATATAACATTCCTTTTTCAACCGCATTTTTTGCTACTGTATAAACGTTTTTTCTACGTCCAAAGTAACCTTTTGCTTGCTTCAATATCTTTTTTCTTTTAGCTCTTGAAGCAACTGAATTTACTGATCTTGGCATAATTTCAATTTGTTTTTTTTGTAGTAGGCGATTACTTAATTTTGAATTCTTTAATTATGAATTAAGAGTAAAACTCTCTGTGATATTCCATAATTTAAAATTCATAATTCATAATTCTTGTTTTGCACTACTCCAAGGTTAATAATTAAATTCCCTTTAACTTTATTATTTTAAAGTTAATTGTTGTAAAATGTTAGCTCTGTCTGATTTATGTACTAAACCGTCATGAGTTAACTTTAATTTACGTTTTTTACTCTTTTTAGTCAAAATATGACTTTTAAAAGCATGTTTCCTTTTAATTTTTCCAGATGCAGTAAGCTTAAAACGCTTTTTAGCACTAGATTTTGTTTTCATTTTAGGCATCTTTCTTCTACTTTTTTATCTTGCTTATTATCTTTAATACTGAATATTATTTCAATTTCAGCATTCTTTTATCTTTTTCTTCGGGTGCAAAAGTAACTTTTTTAATTGGCTACTGAGCATAGTTGAAGTGTTATTTCTTTTTTGGAGCTATAAACATAATCATACGTTTGCCTTCTAATTTAGGCATTTGCTCCACTTTTCCATATTCTTCAAGTTCAGTTGCTAATCTCAAAAGTAATATATGTCCTTGATCTTTATAGATTATAGACCTACCTTTAAAAAATACAAATGCTTTTAATTTAGCACCTTCCTGTAAAAATTTGATGGCATGTTTCTTTTTAAACTCAAAATCATGTTCATCTGTATTAGGACCAAATCTAATTTCTTTTACAACAACTTTTGTAGCTTTAGATTTTTGTGCTTTTTCACGCTTTTTTTGTTCGTAAAGAAATTTCTTATAATCTATAATTTTACAAACAGGCGGCTTTGCTTTGGGAGATATTTCAACCAAATCCAGTTCTTGCTCTCTAGCTATTGATTTCGCTTTAGAAATTGAATATACTCCAACCTCTACGTTATCACCTACTAAACGTACTTCATCAACATATGTAATTTTCTCATTAATTCTATGTTGATCTTCTTTGATTATTCTCCAAGGTCTTCTTCCCCCTGATCTTCTTTTTATTGCTATGACGTTGAAATTTAAATTAAACTAAAATTTTTCTAATGTACTATTAATTTCTTTATTTATAAAGGATGTAAATTCATTAATTGTTAATACACCCATATCTCCTTCTCCTTGTTTTCTAACAGAAACTGTGCCTTTTTTCTCTTCTTGCTCACCTACAATTAGCATAAACGGAATCTTTTTTAACTCAGCATCTCTAATTTTTCGACCAGTTTTTTCGCTTCTGCTATCTATAAGAGCGCGAATTTCGGAATTTTCTAGCAAATGTAAAACATTTTCTGCATATTTTTGGTATTTCTCGCTGATTGGTAGTATAATAACTTGATCTGGAGTTAACCAAAGTGGAAATTTCCCTGCTGTATGTTCTAATAATACAGCAATAAAACGCTCCATGGAGCCAAATGGTGCTCTGTGAATCATTACAGGTCTGTGTAATTGATTGTCAGCACCTTTATAAGTTAAATCAAATCGTTCAGGCAAATTGTAATCTACTTGGATTGTTCCTAATTGCCAACTTCTGCCTAAAGCATCTTTTACCATAAAATCTAATTTAGGACCGTAAAAAGCAGCTTCTCCATATTCAACAACATAGTCCATCCCTTTTTCTTTTACAGCATTTAAAATGGCACTTTCTGCTTTTTCCCAATTTTCATCACTTCCAATGTACTTATCTTTATTCTCTTTGTCTCGTAATGAGACTTGTGTAGTGAAATCTTCAAAACTAAGTGATTTGAAGACATACAATACCAAATCTATAACAGATTTAAATTCTTCATTTAATTGGTCTGGTGTACAAAAAATGTGGGCATCATCTTGTGTAAAACCTCTTACGCGTGTTAACCCGTGTAATTCACCACTTTGTTCATATCTATAAACGGTACCAAATTCGGCAAAACGCTTAGGTAATTCTTTATAAGAATAAGGTTTATGATTATAAATTTCACAATGATGTGGACAATTCATTGGTTTTAGAAAAAATTCTTCACCTTCTTTAGGTGTATGTATTGGCTGAAAACTATCTTCTCCATATTTTTCATAATGACCAGAAGTAACGTATAGTTCTTTCTGCCCAATATGAGGTGTAATCACCATTTCATATCCAGCTTTTTTCTGTGCTTTTTTTAAGAAATTTTCTAATCGTTCTCTTAATGCAGCTCCTTTTGGAAGCCAAAGCGGTAGTCCTTGACCAACTTTAGCTGAAAAGGCAAATAATTCTAATTCTTTTCCTAGTTTTCGATGATCACGTTTTTTAGCTTCTTCCAATAATGCTAAATATTCTGTAAGCATTTTTTGCTTAGGGAATGATATTCCGTAAACACGCGTTAACTGATTATTTTTTTCATCACCTCTCCAATATGCTCCCGCAACACTCATTACTTTTACAGCTTTAATAATGCCGGTGTTAGGAATATGCCCACCACGACATAAATCTGTAAAATCTGAATGATCACAGAAAGTAATTTCACCATCCGTTAAGTTTTCAATTAATTCAACTTTGTATTGGTTATTCTGACTTTTATAGAGGTTTAATGCATCTTCTTTTGAAACTTCTCGCATTTTAAACTCATGTTTGCCACGGGCAAATTCGAGCATTTTCTGTTCAATAGCTTTAAAGTCTTTATCTGAAATCACATCATCACCTAAATCAACATCGTAATAAAAACCATTTTCAATTGCTGGTCCAATAGTTAATTTAACGTTTGGATAAAGTGCTGTAATGGCTTGTGCAAGTATATGTGCAGAAGAATGCCAAAAAGTTTTTTTACCTTCAATATCATTAAAGGTATACAGTACTAAGTTTCCATCTTCATTAAGAGGAGTGGAGGTTTCAACAGTTTTACTATTAAATTTAGCTGAAATTACATTTCTGGCAAACCCTTCACTAATGCTTTTAGCCACATCCATTGGAGTACTCCCTTTTTTATACTCTTTAATTGCTCCGTCAGGTAACGTTATTTTAATCATATTTTTTTATTGATTTGCAAAGGTATTAGAAAACTATTAGATGCGCAATATGTTATTCAAATTTGAAGTTTAAATTTAAATAAAATGGAGGATATATGGTAAACTTTCTTATTAAGAAACCATAATATTTTTTATATCTTAAAATCATATTACATTTGAAGATGTTTAGTGAAAGCTGAAAATATTAAATGTAAAATATAAACATCTTAAAGCATAGTGATAAATAGAGAAAATTTAATAGACAAAATTAGTGAACAAGAGAAAATTTGGGATGTTGTTGTTATTGGAGGTGGTGCTTCAGGTTTAGGAATAGCAATTGAAGCAGTAACTAGAGGGTATAAAACGTTGCTTTTAGAACAATATGATTTTACAAAGGGAACTTCAAGTAGAAGTACTAAGTTAGTTCATGGAGGAGTTCGGTATTTGGCTCAAGGAAATATTTCTTTGGTACTTGAATCTCTAAAAGAAAGAGGGTTACTTCAAAAAAATGCACCACATCTAGTATCCAATCTTGCATTTTTAATTCCTTCATACACTTGGTGGGGAATACCATTTTATACTATTGGATTGATATTATACGATTTGTTAGCGGGAAAGCTAACTTTTGGGAAGTCAAAGCCACAATCAAAATTAAAAACGTTAGCTAAAATCCCAACATTAATTAAGAAAAACTTAAGAGGAAGTGTATTGTATCACGATGGGCAGTTTGACGATTCGAGATTAGGCTTAAATATGGCTCAAACAATAATTCAAAAAGGGGGAACAGCTATAAATTATGTAAAAGTTTGTAATTTTTTAAAAGAAAATAGTATTATTAATGGTGTTATAGCCCAAGATTTTGAAACAAAAATAGAGTATAAAATTAAAGCAAAAACTGTAATTAATGCAACAGGTATTTTTGTTGATGAAATTTTACAAAAAGATAATCCGGAAGCTAAAGATATTGTAAAACCCAGTCAAGGAGTGCACTTAATTCTCGATAAAGAATTTTTGCCACATAATTATGGTTTAATGATACCCAAAACAAAAGATGGAAGAGTATTATTTGCAGTACCTTGGCATCATAAAGTTATCTTAGGAACAACAGATGTGTTAAAAGAAGTTTCAGTAATAGAGCCAAAAGCCACAGATAAAGAAATTGATTTTATTTTAGAAACAGCCGGAAGGTATTTAACCAAAAAACCTACCCGAAAAGATATAAAAAGTGTTTTTGCAGGGCTTAGGCCTTTAGCTATCCCAAAAAATAAAGGAAAGAAAACAAAAGAAATTTCTAGGGGTCATAAAATTTACAAATCTAAATCAGGTTTAATTACAATAATTGGAGGTAAATGGACAACATATCGTCAAATGGGGCAAGATGTCATTAATAAGATGGAGCTTATTAAAAAATTACCCAAAAAAAAGTCAATAACATCTTCGTTACATTTGTATGGGTATAAAGAGAAGGTAGATTTTAAAGATTTACTCTATTTTTATGGCTCAGATATAAATTATATTAAAGAATTAATTTTATCGAATTCAAAGTTAGAAGAATGGGTAAGTGAAAATTTACAAATAAAAAAAGCACAAATTGTTTGGGCTTGTAAAAATGAAATGGCAAGGACAGTTGAAGATTTTTTAGCGAGAAGGACCAGAGCTTTGTTTTTAGATGCTAAAGAAAGTGTTAGAACAGCGCCTATAGTTGCTGAAATTATGGCTAATGAATTAGGTTATAATAAAGAGTGGGAAAAATCACAAATAGAAAAATATACAATGTTGGCAAATAGTTATTTCCTAAAATAAAAACCTATGATTAAACTTTTGAGACAATCACCTGACAAAAAAATAATACCTAAAGAAAAGGTTGATGAAAAGTATAAAAAAATGCGTTTTCAGGTGTTTTTTGGTATTTTTATTGGGTATGCAGGCTACTATTTAGTTCGAAAAAACTTTGCATTGGCTATGCCAGATTTGGTAGAACAAGGATTTTCAAAGTTAGAATTAGGGTTTGCGCTCTCAGGCGTTGCAATTGCATATGGTTTAAGTAAATTTTTAATGGGAAATGTTTCTGATAGAAGTGACGCTCGAAAATTTATGCCAATAGGCCTGTTAATGTCAGGTATTATTATGATAACTATGGGCTTTTTTCCTTTTGCAACTTCTTCAGTAACAATTATGTTTCTGTTATTGCTGTTAAACGGTTGGTTTCAAGGAATGGGTTGGCCTCCAAGCGGAAGAATTATGGTGCAGTGGTTTTCCATTCGAGAAAGAGGCACTAAAATGTCTTTTTGGAATACAGCACATAATATTGGAGGTGGGTTAATAGGTCCCTTAGCTATCTTAGGTGTAGCATTATTTAATGATTGGCATGCAAAATTTTATTTGCCAGGGATGATTGCCATTTTTATAGCAGGAATTATTTATGTAACACTTAGAGATAGACCGGGAGTTGTTGGTTTGCCACCAATTGAAGAATACAAAGATGATTATCCTGAAGTTATTGAAGGTGTAAATCAAGATATATCAATTTCAGCAAAAGAAATTTTTGTGAAATATATTTTTAAAAATAGACTTTTATGGTTTATAGCTATTGCAAATATATTTGTGTATTTAGTTAGGTATGGAGTATTAGATTGGGCTCCTACATATTTAAAAGAAGTCAAAAGTTTCTCATTGGAAGAGTCGGGATGGGCATATTTTTTATACGAATGGGCAGGAATACCAGGTACTATTATAGCTGGTATTGTTAGTGACAAATGGTTTAAGGGTAAACGAGCTCCAGTAAGTATAATTTATATGGTACTGGTTTTAATCTCAGTAGTAATATATTGGAAAAATCCACCTGAAAATCCATTAATTGATAATATTGCACTTGTGGCTATAGGATTTTTAATATACGGGCCAGTGATGTTAATAGGAGTTCAAGCTTTGGATTTAGTACCTAAAAATGCAGCAGGAACTGCCGCAGGATTTACAGGGTTGTTCGGGTATTTGGGAGGTGCTTTAACAGCAAATATTGCAATGGGATATTTAATAGATAATTATGGTTGGGGGAGTAGTTTTTGGTTACTTATTATAGCTTGCATACTTTCAATTATATTTATAGGTTTTACTTGGAGAATAGAAAACAAAAATCACAACTTAAAAAAAATAAAAAATGAAAAGATATAAAAAATTAGGATTGTTGTTAATTTTCACAATAATATTTGCAAGTTGTAATTATGAATCAAAAAAAGAAATACAAAAAAAAGAAGTGAACACCATTAGAGAAATTAGTACACAGGCAAAAAAAGTTAGAGATTATGTAAATAAAGATATTGTAATCGCTCATAGAGGGAGTACCTATTGGACACCAGAAGAAACAGAACCAGCTTTTTTATGGGCAAGAAATATGGGGGCAGATTATTTAGAATTAGATGTTCAATTAACAAAAGATAGCATTCTAGTGGCATTTCATGATGGTAATTTAAAAAGAATAACAAACGTTTCGGAAGTATTTCCTAAAAGGATGAATGCTGAAATTAGGGCATTTACCTTAAAAGAATTAAGAAGTTTAGATGCAGGAAGTAAATTCAATCAAAATAATCCTGACAGAGCTAAAAACAGCTATAAAGGCCTTAATATATTGACATTTAAAGATGTATTAATGATTGCAGAAGGGTACAGAATTAAAAAAAGAAATGGAGTTCCGGTTAAAGAAATGGTCAAAAATATTTGGACAGGTAATTATTTATATGAAAAAGACCCTAATGATAATGGTAATAGACCAGGAATATATTGTGAAACTAAAAATCCGAAGTTAGGAACGGAAAAAATCCTTTCTAAAGAATTAACCAAATACGGTTGGAATATAAATACGAATCCAAAAGAAATAAAAACACACCCTAATAAGGTGGGTATAGCCAATACAAATGCACGTTTCATATTACAGTCGTTTTCTCGTAAGAGTATTATGAAGTTAGAAAAGTATTTGCCGAACATCCCAAAGTGTTTATTGTTGTGGAAGCCAGATATGAAAGGAGATTTAAAAGAGAATTATATACGAGCTATAAAGTTTGGGATAGAAAATAATGTGCAATGTATTGGACCAAGTATTGCAGGTGAACCAAATAATTATGAAGAACTTTCAGCCCCTTGGATGATAAAATTAATTCATAACGCAGGAATGCTATCGCACCTTTATACTTTTGATACCTATGAACAATTTAAAGAGTATAAAGATAGGGCTGATGGAGTATTTACCAATAGAGCAGATTTAGCACTTGAATTTTATAGAAGAAAAAGTAAGTATACACCTCAGGAAATATTAGCTCAATTGGGTTATAAATAAAAAAATAACTAAAATGGTATATCATATACCTAGTGAATAAGTACTTTTTTAGCGCTATATATAACATTTTTTTAAAGAAATCGACTTTGTTATCATTTTTAACATTTTATAAATAACTTTGTTTCAGTGTTTTATTTTGGTGTTAGAAATAAGTAAAAAAAAACATTTAAAAAGTTACGAGAATATATAAAAAGGTATTACATTTGCAACCGCTAATAATTAGGAATAGTTTTAGTAAAAGGTTCTTTATCATTGTAAGGTTTATTTAGGAAAAAAAATTCAAATTTTTATTTGGTGATTAAGAAATAAGGTTTTACATTTGCACCCGCTTTGAGAGATTCAGGGTTAGACAAAAGAGAAGAAGTTCATTGAAAATATTGAAATTGACAGCGTAAATTGAGTAAGAACCTGTGGTTTAACCATAGATAATTCTTTTGAGAAACTAAGACATCGAAAGTTATAAAAAACACATACGATGGAGAGTTTGATCCTGGCTCAGGATGAACGCTAGCGGCAGGCTTAACACATGCAAGTCGAGGGGTAACAGGGAGAGCTTGCTTTCCGCTGACGACCGGCGCACGGGTGCGTAACGCGTATACAATCTACCTTTTACAGAGGGATAGCCCAGAGAAATTTGGATTAATACCTCATAGTATTATAAAATGGCATCATTTAATAATTAAAGTTTCGGCGGTAAAAGATGAGTATGCGTTCTATTAGCTAGATGGTAAGGTAACGGCTTACCATGGCAACGATAGATAGGGGTCCTGAGAGGGAGATCCCCCACACTGGTACTGAGACACGGACCAGACTCCTACGGGAGGCAGCAGTGAGGAATATTGGACAATGGGCGAGAGCCTGATCCAGCCATGCCGCGTGCAGGAAGACGGCCCTATGGGTTGTAAACTGCTTTTATATAGGAAGAAACCTTTCCACGAGTGGGAAGCTGACGGTACTATAAGAATAAGCACCGGCTAACTCCGTGCCAGCAGCCGCGGTAATACGGAGGGTGCAAGCGTTATCCGGAATCATTGGGTTTAAAGGGTCCGTAGGCGGACTAATAAGTCAGGGGTGAAATCCCACAGCTTAACTGTGGAACTGCCTTTGATACTGTTAGTCTTGAGTTATATGGAAGTAGATAGAATGTGTAGTGTAGCGGTGAAATGCTTAGAGATTACACAGAATACCGATTGCGAAGGCAGTCTACTACATATATACTGACGCTAATGGACGAAAGCGTGGGGAGCGAACAGGATTAGATACCCTGGTAGTCCACGCCGTAAACGATGGACACTAGTTGTTGGATTATTTCAGTGACTAAGCGAAAGTGATAAGTGTCCCACCTGGGGAGTACGGTCGCAAGATTGAAACTCAAAGGAATTGACGGGGGCCCGCACAAGCGGTGGAGCATGTGGTTTAATTCGATGATACGCGAGGAACCTTACCAGGGCTTAAATGTAGGTTGCATTAGACAGAGATGTTT
>JAKIVA010000033.1 GCA_021647265.1 Lutibacter sp. | reverse complement strand
CTATGCCAATTAGAAATTGGGGGATTATTCTCAATCAGTTCTTAACAATATATGACAAAAGGGTCAGACTTTAATTAAAAAATCTAACCCAAGTTATTTTAACTTACACACTTTTTAGGATAGTGTCCATTATTAAAAACTAGTTTTATATTGGTTTCTAAACTTTTACCTTCGTAAAAATTAATTATTGATAATAAACAAGCAACGCCACAGTCGCTTTGGTCATGTTGTTTAAAAAAAGTTCTTAAAATTTTATTTTTCATGATTTAATTAAAGAATATTTCGTTAATTAATCATTCTTTTTAAGTCATAAAACTGTAAAAATCCTTTTTTAAAATCTATTAATTTACCATCATTGTCATACATAAACGTACTCGGATTTCCGGAATAATTAAAAAATTTATTAATATCATTATTTCTATCAAGCAAAACCGTGAAATTTTTTAAACCCAAAAACTCAGAATCCTCACTATATTCAATTAATTGTTCTTCGGTTTGATTTGAAACTAAATAAAAATTAACGTCTTTAAAAATTTTAATATTATCAACAATGTCTTCAATTTCATCCATACAAAGATTACAATCAGAATTAAAAAGAAGAAAACAATTATAGTCACCTTTATTATAAAACTCCATTCCTTTTAATGTCAAATTTTTATAATTTATTATTGAAATATCAGAAATACTCTTTCTATATTCTTGATATTTAAAATATTTTGTAATTGCAATGCTTGTTAAAGTCAATATTATAATTATAGCTACTGTATAAAATATTTTTTTCTTCATTTAATTGATTTTTTAACTTTTATAAACTCATAAATGTTTTAAATATTCCAAACATAAAAAGTATGATAATATATGGTATTCCAATAATTTTAAAAGATTTATAAAAATTCATTTTATAAAAATTGGTGAACAGTAACATAATAGCAACTATATATATTAAATCAAATACATTAATAAAATCAATTAAATATTTAAAGTCATCTAAATTTCTGATATTAAAGATATTGGTAAAGTTAAATTTTGACTCATACAATGAAAACTGCTCAAGAGACATCTCTTTTGATGATAAATAAAAAGAGGCAATTTTTGAACCCTTTATAAATATCAGCTTAATAGTTTCCCCTATAACTACAATACTTAAAATAGAGTGTTTGGCTTGAATATCAAAAACGAATAATGATAGTTTAAAAAGCCCAAACAAAAGAGTGATTTTTAATACATATCCTATTAATGAAAATAAATAGGTAAAAATTAAAAACTTCTTGAATGAATACTCATAGGTCGGTTTAATTATTGGTGATATCTCTTTTGTAATTATAAGTTTAAGTATGTATAAAACCAGTATAAAAATAATTATAAAAATCCATTTTTTATTCTTATATACCATTTGAATTATCTTGATATTGTTTACCTAATTTTTTTTCTATTTCTATTAAAGATTGCATTTTTACTTTTAAAGGAATCTCTGGCAAAATTTTATAATTTTTCCAGAAAATAGAATCGTATTTATATTTTTTATATCCAAAATCAACAAATGCATTTTCAGCGACCTTTCTTTTAATTTTGGAATACTCTTTCCTATTAATGTTAACTTTATAAACATACATATTGTAATTAATATATTCTTTTTTAAAGTTAGATTTTCTACTTACATTTGTTAAATAATAAAAATCTCCAATCTTAGCATAATTATAAATATTTTTAGACATTTCTAAAAATGAATTATATTTATTTAAACCTTGAACCCATTCAAACCTAATTACAGCATAATCATTGGCATTCACATATATTTTGCTGATTTGATTTTCAGTAAGATTTAAGTTTTTAAAATCTTTAGAATAAAAAGAAAATACAAATACAGGAGTATTATTAATTGTAGTAGTAGAATGATAGTCGAAGATAAAGTTGTTTAAAATATTTTTATAATAAACTTTATACTTCTCATTTTTTGAAAAGTTTTTTATAAAATCATTGTTTTTTAGCCAAACCATTTGATTCATAGAGAAAATTCTTGAAGCAACTTTAATAAATTTTCTTTGCCAAGAAGATTGTAAATTATTACCGCGTCTGTATTGATAAACTTTAATTCTATCTCTATCTAATGTCTTTTTGATTCCGTATTCTTGAATTCCAATATCGGCTTCTATTATTCTTACATACATAGAATCCCTTATAGCTGATTCTCTGTAAAAAGCTTTTAATAAATGCCTTTTATTTGAATAATTATTTTTTAATCTCGCATATATACTATCAACAACACTACTAAATCTAGGGGTATTATTAGAAACAATAACTTCCTTTAGTATTTCTACCGAAGGAGAAAGAAAAATAGTATCTTTCATTTTATCAAAACTAATTTTTTTATTAAAAAACCCCAAACAGCTAATTGTTATTTCATTATTTAAAATTGTATTGGGAACACTCAAAATAAATTCTCCTAACTCATTTGTAACGGTACCTATTTTATAGATATCACTATAAATATTAACAAAGGGCATAGCAGTTGAATCTACCTTATTTAAGATCAATCCTTTTTTTATCGTTTGAACTGTTTGAGAAACAACACTTATGTATAAAAAAAGAGCTAATAAAGTAAAAATAATTTTCGTTTCTATTCTCATTAAATGGTCTGATTATAATTAATTAACTTTAATATGAAAGTTCTTAAGTTTTAACAGGGTATCCTTTTTATGGGTACCCTGTTAATAAGTAATTAAATTATTTTTCAAATTGGGAACATTGGAAGAAGTTATAAAAGAAAGGGTCTAAATTGTTGTCTGGATTAGCAATCAACATTTTTAAAGTTGAACAATATTCCTCTAGTGTAACGCCACCATTAACTTTTTCCATTTGTTTTAATTCTAAATTTTTCATAATTCTAAAATTGTTTTTAAAATATAAAGTATTAATAACAATAAAACTTTAAACATAACACTTTATAAAAGTTAAATACTATCTACAATTTTTTTAAAGACACTCATAGCTTATGTCGCTGTTTTGCGCAAAACATGGTGTGAAAGTAAAAGAGTTCCGTCTCATAAAAAAGGACGGAACGGTATTCTTACTAAAGCCAGCACTTATTTTTTTCATTTCTGTATAAGTGTATAAGAAAGTATCGTATCAGGAATTAATACTTTAAAAATAAATGGTTTTTTATAATAGAAACATTGTTGTTCGCGGTTGTAGCTTATTTCTGCACCATAATCTTTAAGTGTTTCAATTAATCGATATAAATGACTTCGGCTAATACCTAATTTTTTAACAAAATTCTCAGGTGCCCCCGTGCATTTGTTTTTAATTAAATGGTCTAATCTTTGGAGACATTCAAGTTGTTTGATAAATTTCATAGTTTTCCTTCTTCTTCTAAAGCACTTTACACTAATTTACAATGTTAGTAATTTATTTTTTAATTACAGTAAGAAAAAACCATACATAAAGTAAGGTAAAACCCTACTTTAGAAATATTACTACTCGTTGTACATTATAAATTTTTAAACCTACTGATCCGTCTGTTCAAGCCTGTCTGCATAGAGGCTAAGTAGAACTATAGAGAACGGCTGTTTTTAACTAAAAAACCTATTCTCGATACTAATTTTAAGCCTAAAAAGGCTAAAATTCACTCGAATTAACGAAATTTTATCATAATGCACAACGGGTTAAAAATTATGTATTTTATATAGTTAATGTTAAAGAATTGTATATTGCACATTGTATGAAAACCAAAAAATTAAATAATTATTTACTAGGTGGAATTGTATTAATTTCAAGCTTTACATACGCACAAAAAATGAACACTCTTGAAGAAAATAATTTAAAATTTCAAACCTATTTTTTTGAGGCATTAAAACAAAAAGCCATTAAAAATTATACCAAAGCCATAGAAAACCTAGAAAAATGTTACGAAATAGATTCTTTGAACATTGCGGTAGAATTTGAGTTCTCAAAAAATGAATTATTATTAAAAAACTATGCAGAAGCTATTTTTTTTATTGATAAAGCATTGGTAAAAGAGCCTAAAAACAATTATTTACTTAAACATAAAGTGGTAATTTATAAAGCTCAGGGTAATTTTAAAGATGCTATTGAAATTCAAAAAAAAGTTGTTGAAATACAACCAAAAAACATAGATGAATTACTACTACTTTATTTTCAAAATAAAGATTTTATAAAAGCAGAGAAATTGATTGTTGAAATAGAAAAAAAAGCATTTTCCACGCAAAGAATAAAGCGATTTAAAAAATATCTTGAAAACAGAAAATTACTCGATAAAAAAGCAAATGTTAACATAACGTCCTCTTTTAGTGATATTAATCTTAAAATTTTAAAAGAAGCCTACAATCAAAAAAAAGAGTATAAAATACTGATAGAAATTTTAAAAAGAGAGCTTAAAAAAGAACTTTTTGAGGCTTTGTATAATGATAGCCTACAAGCATTAGAGTTATTTCCTGCACAACCATATTTATATAAAATGAATGGGTTGGCATTGAATAAACTTGGAAAATATAATGAAGCTATTGACGTTTTAACTCTTGGCATTGATTTTGTAATTGACAATGCAAATATGGAAGCTGATTTTTATGAAGAACTTTCTAAAAGCTATAAAGGGCTCAATTACATGAATAAAGCTTTAAAATATATGCAAAAGGCAAAGGATTTAAGAAATCTAAATTAAATGAAGTACAATTTAAAAATAGCAATCGTAATTTTGTTAGTTGTTACATCTTGTAAAACCAATAAAAAGGTTATCAATACAAGTAATGTTACTAAAATTTCAACAAAAAAAATAATTAATAAGCACTACAGCAATAGTTTTAATCAAAAAACAGTAAATGCCAGATTAACAGTAAGATATAGGGGTAAAAATACAGCTACAAGCATTGGTGTTAAATTGCGCTTAGAGAAAGATAAAACAATTTGGATGAGCGCTACAAAGCTTGGAATACCAATTGCAAAAATTAAAATTACCCCTAAAAAAGTGGTTTATTATGAAAAAATAAAAAGAACCTATTTTAATGGTGATTTTTCATTATTAAGTAAATGGTTAGGCACAGAGTTGGACTTTAAAAAAATTCAAAATATACTATTGGGGCAAGCTGTTTTAAATTTGAAAAAAGAGAAATATAATTCTAAAACAAGTCGTAATTTATATCAACTAACACCGAGAAAGGAAAATGAATTATTTGGGATTTTATTTTTTATAAATCCCACTAATTTTAAATTAAACAAACAGGAAATCCGCAACAAAAAAAAGCGACAATTACTATCCGTTTCTTACCCAAATTATAAAGAAATTAACGGAGAACAATTTCCTAAAAATATTAATATATTAGCTACAGACAATAAAAACTTAACCACAATAAAAATTGAGTATCGTTGGGTTGAGTTTAATAAAAAATTAACATTTCCATTTTCAATACCTAGAGGTTATAAAGAAATTAAATTAAAACAATGAGGTATAAATTACAGTACATTTTTTTTATTTTTTTACTAATATTTAGCATTGATGTTTCTGCTCAAAAAACAAAGCGTCAAATACTTGAGGCACGTAGAATTCAGAATAAAAAAGATCAAATTTATATCAATGCGCTACTTTCAAACACCAAAAGAAAAGAGAAAAATTTACTGAATGAATTAAAGGATTTAAAAGACAAAATTAAATCTAGAGAAAATTTAATTTCAGCGATTACAAAAGAATCTAATGAGTTGGCAAATGAAATTTATTCAAATCAATTACAAATTAATAAAAACAAACGAAATTTAGAGATTTTAAAAAAGAATTATGGAGATATGATTTTTCAATCATATAAGAGTAAATCTCAAAATAGTAGAATTATGTTTTTGTTATCATCAGAAAATTTTTACCAGGGGTATAAACGTTTTCAATATATGAAACAGTACGCCTCTTTTAGAAAAAAGCAGGGAGAAGAAATTCAAGTTAAAATAGCAGAATTAGAAGTTTTAATTGACACATTATTACAAAAAAAAGAATTAAAACAACTTCTTTTATCTGAAAAAAAAGAAGAACAATTAGCTGTTGAGAAAGAAAAGAAGGAGCAGGAGAATTTATTAAGTCGTGTGAAGAAAAAGGAAAATAAGTATAAAAAACAGATTCGAAAATTTCAAAAAGAAGAAGCGCGCCTTGACGCACAAATTAAGAAAGTAATTAAAGATGCAATTATTGCTTCAAATAAAAAAACGGGTAAAAAAACAAGTAAATCTACAGTGTTTAAACTTACAGCAGAAGCAAAAGAATTAGCGTCAAAATTCACATTAAATAAGGGGAAACTACCATGGCCTGTTGAAAAAGGGTATATTTCAACGTATTATGGCAACCAGCCAAGCCCTATAAATAAAACTACAATTATAAGAAGTAATGGGATTAGAATAACTACCAATGAAGGCAGTAAAGCTAGAGCTGTTTTTGATGGTACAGTGTTTAATATTTTAGTGATGTCTGGAAATAAAAAAATGATTTTGATTAAACATGGAGATTATATAACAGGCTATAAAAATTTAGAAAGTGTTTTTGTATCAAAAGGAGATAGGGTTCATACAAAACAGGAGATAGGTACCATTTTTACTGATAAAATTACAGGAAAAACAATCTTGGGATTCTTTTTATTAAGGAATACAACATACGAAAATCCAAAAAAATGGATTTATAAATAAAAATAAAATGGATTAATTTATAAATAACGCTTTCAATTCTGAAGCATCTTCAGGTTTCATTTTCCCTGATAAAATTAAACTTAATTGTTTACGTCGTAAAGCTCCCTCATAACGCTCTTTTTCAAGTTTCGTTTCGGGTTTTATTTGTGGTACAGTTACAGGAGTGCCAGTTCTATCAACAGCAACAAATGTGTAAATACCTTCATTTACCTTTGTTCGTTGTTGAGATTCTCGATCTTCAACCCAAACATCAACATAAATTTCCATTGAAGATTTAAATGCACGAGAAACTTTAGCTTCAATAGTAACAACACTTCCAACAGGTACAGCTTTGGTAAAAGCAACATGATTTACTGAAGCGGTTACAACTATTCTGCGTGAATGACGCTGAGCTGCAATACTACAGGCTCTATCCATTCGTGCTAATAATTCACCACCAAATAAATTCCCTAACGGGTTGGTTTCGCCTGGCAAAACCATATCGGTTAAAATGGTTAAAGATTCTTTAGGTACTTTTATCATTCCTTGGAATTTTTTTTGCAAAGATATGGCTATTTTATCAAAAAAAAAGATAATAATATGAGTGTGCTAATATTTTTTCACAAGCAACCAGGCAGCTTTAGATTCAGTTTTTTTAATAATTTTCAATTTGTTTATTGCTTCCTTTTTTGAATTAAAGCTTTCGAAAGCAACAGGAGTTAAATTCCATTTATTAACGTCTAAAATTTGAGCATTAAAGCCTTTTTGTAACAATTGTTGTAGCTTTTTTTTAGCATTTCCAGGTTCTCTAAATGCGCCAGCAATAATGTGATAATTATTGGTTTGTTTTGTAACACTTAATGTAATTGCTGGTAGCGGATTCTCAATCACAAAAGTAGCTTCCTGTATCGTTTTTTCAACATTCTTTTGTTGTTGTTCACTTTGAGCAACTAAATTATTGTATTCAAATTTCTGATATTCTTTCCATCCAACAGTTCCCAATGTAAATAGAATTGCTGCAGCTGCAGCATATTTAATAAAAACAGGTGTTTTAGAGTTGTTTTCTTTGGTGTGAAATATTGGAACTACCGTTTCCAATTGTTTCACTTTTTCTTGGTAAACAACACGCTTTATGGCTGGAGAAACAAAAGAACTCAACCCAAATGAAGAGGTTAAATAATTAACGTTGGCAGGCTCAAAAATTATTTTTTTTTCTTCATTTAAATGAAACGAGCCTATATTTTCTAATTCAAGTTCGTCTTTTTTTAAAGATAATTCCCAATTTTTAACTTCATTTTCAATCTTTAAAATGGCTTCAGCGTACGAAATATTTTTCACAGAGGCTATATAATTTGCTAATAACCCATCATTATTTTGTAAGTGTGAATTGAAGGTTAGTTGCTTTGAAGGCGCATAAAAAGTATGTGTAAAGTTATTTACTTTTGCTGAAATTTTGTTGGTTATAAACCCACCAAAATTTGGTACAATTACACATTCATATCGGTACAATAAGTCACTTATGTAGTTTGCTAACGTCATTAAAACAAATATAGAAAAAACCATTATTAAAATTACAGCGAAGTATATTTTTTATTAACAAAAATTTTATATCTTGAAACTCAAATTGTTAAAAAATGCTCGAAGAAGATTTGCTATACGTTTTGGCGTTGCAGCGTGTAAAAGGTATAGGTGATATTAATGCCAAAAAGTTAATTTCTCACTGTGGAAGTGCTAAAAATGTACTTACTGAAAAAAGAAAAACGCTTGAAAAAATTAATGGAATAGGTTCTGTAATACTTAAAAATCTATTAGATTCTACAAACTTAAAGGAAGCAGAAAAAGAATTGAAATACATTCAGAAAAATGCTATTGAAACGTTTTATTATACTGAAAAAAAATATCCCAAAAGGTTAAAACACTGTGTAGATGCACCTATTTTATTTTTTAAAGAAGGAAATTTTCAATTAGAGAACCAACCAATTATTAGTATTGTTGGAACTCGAAAAATAACGAGTTACGGAAGAGATTTTTGTGAGAAATTAATTTCAGATTTAAAAGAATACAAGCCAATTATTGTAAGTGGTTTTGCTTATGGAGTTGATATTTGTGCACATAAAGCAGCTTTAAAAAATAATTTACAAACTATAGGTGTTTTAGCACATGGTTTTGAAGAAGTGTATCCTAAATCGCACAAAAAATATATTTCTAAAATTAATAAAAATGGGGGTTTTATAACCGATTTTTGGCATAATGACAAGTTAATACGTGAAAATTTTTTAAAACGAAATAGAATTGTTGCAGGTATATCTGAAGCCACAATTATTATTGAATCTGCTAAAAAAGGAGGTTCTTTGGTAACTGCAGACATTGCAAATTCCTATAATAGAGATGTTTTTGCAGTTCCGGGAAGAAGTACAGATATTTATAGCAAAGGATGTAATAGTTTAATTAAATATAACAAAGCAGCTATACTAACTTCAGCGAAAGATATTGTAGCAATGTTAAATTGGGAATTAGAATCGAAACAGCCAAAAGTTATTCAAAAACAATTATTTGTTGAACTTACCGAAATAGAACAATTAATTTATGATTTTTTACTAGAAAATGGCAAAGAATTGTTAGATTTAATTTCGTTGAATTGTAAATTACCAATCCATCAAACAACCACTATTTTATTCAATTTAGAAATGAAAGGGGTTGTAAAACCTCTACCTGGGAAATTATTTGAGGCTATTTAAAATTGAGAATTTAACCCTGCTTCCCATTCATCTAAAAAAGCATTAATCTCATCGACAAATTCTTGTGGTTTTTGAGTTCTATTTATGGTGCAATGCAATATAATTTTGGTTCGTTCAGGAGGAAATCCAGTTGTAATTGTCCATGATAATGCATTTGGACAATCTAACAATGTAAAACGAACGCCACCATTTATTTTATCGTAACTAATTAAAAATTCACCCCAAAGTGTTGCACCGCTAAAGTCTGAATTTTTCTTTTCTAAAAAGAACATAGACTCTGTAAATTTATCAAGAGTTTGTGGGTTTATGTTGTCTTGTATTATTTTTTGAGATACTTGTTTGTTAATAATTCTAAAAAACTCCATAAATATTATTTTTTATTTGAATTTATACTTTCTATAACTACTGTAATAAGAATTAAAAAACCACCAACTAATGTATTACCTGAAGGTATTTCATTTAATAATAGCACACCAAATAAAATTCCATAAACTGGCTGAATACTACTCATAATACTGGCAGTGCTAATAGAAAAATTTTTAAAACTCATTACAAATAACGTGTGTCCAATAGCTGTTGTAACCAGTGCTAAAACTAGTAAAGCCTGCCAATCATTTGTTGTTGGATTGGCTTCAAAAATAAACAGTACCGGCCATAAAACCAGCATTATAATTACCATTTGATAAAACATTAACATAGAACCGTGATAATTTGCTACTTTCTTTTTCATCAATATATTTCGAATTGCATAAAAAATAGCTGAAATCAATCCAAAAAGAACTCCTTTTGTATGGCTATTTTCAAGATTAAAACTTGGAGATAAAAAGTATATACCAATCAAAACAACAAACCCTAAAAAAACATGTTTTTTATTCAATTTTGTCTTAAAAAAAAGCGGTTCTAAAAGTGCAGTTATTACAGGGTATGTAAATAATGAAAGCATTCCAATGGCAACATTAGAAAGCTGTAGTGCGTAAAAATAAGTAATCCAATGTGCTCCAAAAAGCAGTCCACTTATAACAATGGTAATCCAGTCTTTTTTACTTTCAATTTTTAAATTTATTTTTTTATACCAAATATATGTACCTAAAATTATTGCAGCAAACAAACATCGTAACCATATAGTTACAGGAGGAGGCATTGAAATAAACCTTCCTAAAATACCAGAGGTGCTTACCAAAAGAACAGCTATGTTTAGCTCAACTATATGTTTTAAATGCAAACTTTTCAAACCTCTATTTTTTGAAGTGTTTCCAATGCTTTTTTAACCGAATCAATTTTTATAAAGGTGAGTAATAAACGTAATCCGTTTTTTGTTTCCTTCTCTTTCATTGTGCAAATTGATGAATTTTGTTGAACAAACTGCAAAACTTTTGTAAACGTAGCGGTTTGATAAAATGAACTTTGCTGATTAGACACAAAATAACCAACCATTCTTTTTTGTTTTAAAATAAGGCATTCTATACCTAAATGTTTTGCAATCCATTTTACACGAACGCTGTTTAGTAAATCTTCAACTTGCGTAGGAAGCTCACCAAATCGATCAGTAATTCTAGTTTCAAAATCGAGAAGTTCTTCTTCAGTTTTAAGTTCACCAAGCTCATTGTATAAATTTAACCTTTCTGAGATAATATTTATATAATCATCGGGGAATAAAATTTCAAAATCGGTATCAATTTGAATTTCTTTTACATATTCTTTAGGTTTGTCAGAGGTGTTTTTATACAAGTCTTTAAATTCATTTTCTTTCAGTTCTTCAATAGTTTCATTCAAAATTTTCTGGTAGGTTTCAAAACCAATATCATTTATAAATCCACTTTGTTCACCTCCTAATAAATCACCGGCACCTCTAATCTCTAAATCTTTCATAGCAATATTAATTCCGCTTCCTAAATCAGTGAATATTGAAATAGCTTCTATTCTTTTTCGTGCATCATCAGTCATATTATGATATGGTGGTGTAATAAAATAACAAAAGGCTTTTTTATTAGAACGTCCAACTCTACCTCGCATTTGATGTAAATCTGACAACCCAAAATTATTGGCATTATTAATAAAAATAGTATTGGCGTTTGGAACGTCCAGTCCGCTTTCAACAATAGTGGTTGAAACCAATACATCAAATTCATTATTTATAAATGAGAGCATTAATTGTTCCAGTTTTCTACCTTCCATTTGTCCGTGTCCAATACCAATTTTGGCATCAGGCACTAAACGTTGTAACAATCCTGCGACCTCTTTGATGTTTTCAATTCTATTGTGAATAAAAAATATTTGCCCGCCACGTTGAATTTCGTATCGAATAGCGTCTCTAATAATTTCTTCAGAAAAACGAATAACATTACTTTCAATAGGAACACGGTTTGGAGGAGGTGTATTAATAATGGATAAATCACGTGCCGCCATTAACGAAAATTGTAAGGTTCTAGGGATTGGAGTTGCCGTTAAAGTTAATGTATCAACATTCTCCTTCAATGTTTTCAATTTATCTTTTACTGCTACACCAAATTTTTGCTCTTCATCAACAATTAACAAGCCCAAATCTTTATATTTTATAGCGGTATTTGTAAGCTGATGCGTTCCAATAACAATATCTATAGAACCATTAGCTAAGCCTTCTAAAACACCTTTTCGTTGTTTAGCAGTTCTAAACCTATTTAAATAATCTACGGTTACAGGAAATTCTTTTAAGCGTTCGCTAAACGTTTTAAAATGTTGAAAAGCTAAAATGGTTGTTGGCACTAAAATAGCTACTTGTTTACCATTATCAACGGCTTTAAAAGCAGCTCTAATTGCAATTTCAGTTTTCCCAAAACCTACATCACCACAAACTAACCTGTCCATAGGTTGTTCTTTTTCCATATCATTTTTAACGTCTTGCGTTGAGGTAAACTGATCTGGTGTATCTTCATAAATAAAGCTAGCTTCTAATTCATGTTGCAAATAACTATCAGGGTTAAATTGAAATCCTTTTTGCATTTTTCTCTTTGCATACAATTCAATTAAATTATAAGCAATATGTTTGATACGAGATTTTGTTTTCTGTTTTAATTTTTTCCAGGCTCCCGAGCCTAATTTATATAGTTTAGGAACTTTTCCATCTTTACCAGTATATTTTGAAATTTTATGCAATGAATGAATGCTGATGTATAAAATATCACGATCGCCATACATTAATTTAATAGCTTCTTGTTTTTTACCTTCAACCTCAATTTTTTGAAGTCCGCCAAATTTTCCAATACCGTGGTCAATATGAGTTACATAATCGCCTATTTGAAGATTTGTTAGTTCTTTTAAAGTAATAGCTTGCTTTTTTGTATAGCCATTTTTTAATCTGAATTTATGATAACGCTCAAAAATTTGATGATCGGTATAGCAAACTAATTTATTTTCAACATCAATAAACCCTTGATACAATGGGAAAACAAGTGTTTTATATTCAACTTCTTCCTCAACATCATTAAAAATATCGTGAAACCGTTCAGCTTGTTTTTGTGAATCGCAAAAAAGGTAATTTTTAAAACCGTTTTGTGTGTTTTGCTGTAAATTTTTAATTAGTAAATCAAATTGTTTATTAAATGAAGGTTGAGGTTTGGTGTTAAATGTAATATTTTGGATACTGAGCGGAGTCGAAGTATTTGATACTGAAGAAATCTTAACTTGATGCGCATTCACAATTTTAACTAGAGAAAATTCTTTTAATTGGTTTTTTATTAGCTCTCCATTGCAAAACAGTTCAGTTGGTTTGGCGTGGTTTAAAATAGAAGACAATTCTGTATAAGCAATTGTTGCTTTTTTAAAAAACAAATTCAATTTATCTGCCAAAAAATCAACATCTTTAATAAAAATAATAGTTTTTGAAGATATGTATTTTAAAAAACTTTCACGTTTCTTGTACTGAGCGGAGCCGAAGTGTTCGTCTAATGCTTTATTTTCAACATTAGGCATAATACTTATTTTTTGAAGTTTTTCTGTAGATAGTTGGGTTTCTACATCAAACGTTCTAAGACTCTCAATTTCATCACCAAAAAATTCGATCCTATAAGGTTCATCATTGGAAAAAGAGAAAACGTCAATAATTCCCCCACGAACTGAAAACTCTCCAGGTTCAGTTACAAAACCTACTCTATTAAAGCTATATTCAAATAATACTTCATTCACAAAATCTAAACTTAGTTTATCATTTAAGCTTAGTTTTAGGGTATTTCTATTTAACACGGCCTTGGTTACAACCTGTTCAAATAAGGCTTCAGGATATGTAACAATAACAGCAGGGCTTTTGCGAGAATTTATTCTATTTAAAACTTCTGAACGCAATAAAACATTGGCATTGTCAGTCTCTTCAATTTGATAAGGTCTTCTGTAAGAGCCTGGGTAAAAAAGGACATCTTTATCATTTAAAAGTTGTTCTAAATCATTTAAATAATAAGCTGCTTCTTCTTTGTCATTCAATATTAAAAGAAAAGGTTTACCAGTTTTTTTGAAGCTCTCAGAAATAACAAAAGATAATGACGACCCTACCAAATTCGCAATTTGAAAATGGTGATTTTTTTTTGATAAGTATTGAACTAATTGTTTTTTTCGAACAATTTGTTCATAAATTTTAGTAATGTGTTGTTTGCTCAAAAGTTGCAAATTTTGCCAAAGGTAATATTTTAATAAAAACTCAAAAAAAATTAAGGATAAATTCTTAAATTTATAGTAACCAAAAAAATTATGAATTATGACTGATAAGAATTTATACCCAACCAATACGCATGACCAGCATATTGCTCATTTTGCGTCAATTGTTAGAATTGCTTTAATCGATAATAAAATTGATAAAAAAGAACGTAAACTTTTAGAAAAATTAGCTAGTAGATTAGGCATTGACAAATTAGAGTTTAAGTTAATTTTAAAAAACCCAAAAAAATACCCTTTAAAATCTCCGGTAAGTTATGAGGAGCGATTGGAGGAATTATATGACTTGACAAAAATGTTATTAATTGATAGAAATCCCACAATAGATAAAATTTCGTTATTAGACAGAATTATTATAGGCCTGGGTTTTCATATTAACAATGTTAAAGAAATAAGAAATGAAGCTATTAAGTTTTTTTTAAAAGAACCAGATTTAGAAGATTTTAAAAAAATTATTAAGAAAGCAAATCCAATGAAGCATTAATTATTTTTTTAAATTTTAAATGTTTTATGGGGTTTCCCTATATTTGCGCTTTAAAATTTAAAAAAATGGCAATATCAGATTATAATTTAAGTGGTGAACAAAAAAGAAATATAGCACATTTTGCTAGCATTGTAAAATTAGCATTAGCCGATGATGTTATTACAGAAGGGGAAGAGAAAATGTTAAAAAGATTAGCAAAACGGTTTCATATTTTAGAAGATAAATACACTGAAATAATAGAAGCTCCAGAAAAATACCCTATAAACGCATCACATAGTTACAATGAGCGCATAGAGCATTTGTATGATTTGGCGAAGATGATTTATGCAGATGGCGAAGTTTCAGGAGAAGAGGCAATTGTTTTAAGAAAAATATGTGTTGGACTTGGATTTCCTACAGATAATGTTGAAAAAATTGCCGATGAAGCTATCCATTTAGTTTTAAATGGCAATGATTTAGAAGAATTCACAAAGGCTATTAAACAAGTAAATAAGAGTTAGGAATACACCATTTAAAAATTTTTAAAGGATTTTATTACCTTTGATAAAATTTTTTTGCATATTTAACGTTTGAGAATGTTAAAACATAAACCCCGACCACAAAAACTATGAAATATTTAGGCTGTAGAAAGATATTGCTAATCTCCACAATATTATTTTTAATAAACCAAACTCTCTATTCTCAAAATGAAGATGATAGATGGATTTTTGGGATAGGTTTTAACGCTGTTGATTATTTTCCAACCAACGTTTACGGAAATGGAAACCCCGATGGTTTTTTTAATGAGATTACAAATGCTGAAGACCATTGGAATATTGGTGGGCCTAAAATTAGTGCTACACGTTATTTGTGGAAAAGACTTTCTGCAGAGGGTTCAGTTTCTTTTAATTCTATTACAAAATTTGGAGAAACAATAGTTCCAAAAGTAAGCTATATTGGGATTGATGTTAACTTACAATACAACTTTATGAATCCTTTTAGTGATTTTTCAATTTTTGCTCTAGCAGGAGGAGGTTATACATTTGCCTTTTACAGTGGAGGAACTGTTAATTTTGGAGCAGGATCAAAATATTGGTTTGGGGATAAATTTGGTGTAAGTGCACAAGGAATGTACAAATACAATTCTGAAGATTATAGACTATCTCCTCATTTTTATTATTCGTTTAGTTTAATTTATAGATTAAACGGGAACGGAAGAAGTAAAAAATTCTTGTGGAGAGATGGTGCAAATTGCTTTTAAGAATATTTAAATTACTAACTTGCATTACAATTTCTATGAATGCAAGAATCAACATTATTTCAGGTTTATAATGCTTCCGCTGGTAGCGGAAAAACGTTTACGTTGGTAAAAGAGTATTTAAAAATACTTTTATCAAGTGATAATAAATTCAAATTTCAACAAATTTTAGCTGTGACTTTTACCAACAAAGCAGCAGCTGAAATGAAAGAACGCGTACTTAAAAACCTTCATACATTTTCTAAAGAAAACACAAGTGATATGTTAAAGGTAATTTGCAGTGAAGCAAATGTAACAGAAGCTGTTGTTTTTAGAAGGTCGCAACTAATTTTAAATGCCATTTTACAAAATTACTCAGCGTTTAGCATTACCACTATAGATAGTTTTACACATAAGCTAATTAGAACTTTTGCGTATGATTTACATCTTCCAATGAATTTTGAAGTTGAAATGGATACTGAAAGCTTATTAAATGAAGCCGTAGATATTGTTATTTCAAAAATAGGAGAAAATAAAGAACTTACAGATGTATTAATAAACTACGCCATTCAAAAGCTAGACGATGATAAATCTTGGGATATTTCAAAAGAACTTAAAACATTTGCTAAAATTATTTTAAATGAAAACCATACTACGTATTTAAAAGAATTAAAAAATATTCCAATTACAAAGTTCAAGAAATTAAAAGAAAAACTTCAAAAAGAAAATAAGGAAATAGAAAATAAATTTTTAACAATAGGGAATGAAGGATTAAAAATTATTAATGAAAGCGGTGTTGAAATTACAGATTTTTCATATAAAGGAGAACTACCAGGACACTTTATTAAATTAACAAAATTTAAATACTTAAAACCAGAAGATTTAAAATTTGATGGGCGATTAAATAAAACAATTGAAGAAAATAAAAATTTATTTTCAGGAAAATGTAGTGAATACTCTAAACAAATTATTGAGGTCATAGCTTCTGATTTAAAAGAATTGTTTTACGAATCAAAAAGATTGTATAATGAAACCTACGGACTGTATATTTTAAATAAATTAATAATTGAAAGTTTAATACCGTTGGCCGTTTTAAATTATATAAATAGTGCTTTGGAAGAATTAAAAACTGAAAATAACATATTGTTAAATGCGGAATTTAATCAAAAGATAAGTGAAACCATTAAAAACGAACCGGCACCTTTTATTTATGAGCGTTTAGGAGAAAAATTTCGCTACTTTTTTATTGATGAAATGCAAGACACTTCTAAATTACAGTGGGAAAATTTAATACCACTCATAGAAAATGTTATTTCTTCAGAGAATAACACAGGAGAAAAGGGAAAATTACTTTTAGTAGGTGACGCAAAGCAGTCAATTTATAGATGGAGAGGAGGTAAAGCAGAACAATTTATTGCGCTTTCTTCTTCTGAAAAAAAGAAAGAAAACAACCCTTTTTATGTAGAAAAAGAGTTGTCTAATTTAGATACAAATTACCGTAGTTATTCTGAGATAATAAATTTTAATAATTCCTTTTTTAAACATATTTCACAATTTTTAACGAACCAGAGTTTTAGTAATTTATTTTTAGAAGGAAATAATCAAAACACCAATAAAAAAGAAGGAGGTTATGTACAAATATCTTTTGTAGAAAAACAAAAAAATGATGAAAATAAAGAATTAATTTACCCCAAAAAAGTATTAGATATAATTAAAAATTTGGATAGCTCTTTTCAGAAAAATGAAGTTTGTGTATTAACCAGAACTAAAAATCAAGGGATTGATGTGGCCAATTATTTAGCCGAAAATGGCATTAAAATAATTTCATCAGAAACGCTGCTAATAAAAAATAATGAAAAAGTAAGTTTTATTATTAATTTATTATATGCGCTACAAAATCAATCAAACAAAGAGTACAAAATTGAATTACTGTATTTTTTATACACACACTTAAACGTTAAAGATTCAAAACATGCATTTTTTAGTCATTTTATAAATTTAACAAACGCAGCATTTTTTTCAGCGTTAAGAAATTTTGAAGTCTTTTTTAATGAAGATGAGTTTATTCAAAGCACATTTTATGAAAGTATAGAATATATCATTAGAAGTTTTAATTTAGCGTTGACCTCAGATTCATTCATTCAATTTTTCTTAGATATTATTTTTGAATTTCAGCAAAAAAAGAAGGCATCACATAATGGATTTTTAGAGTACTGGGAATTAAAAAAAGACAAGTTAAGTATTGTTTCGCCTGAGGATGAAAATGCAGTTAGAATTATGACAATACACAAAGCAAAAGGATTAGAGTTCCCGGTGGTTATTTACCCTTATAGTCTTGAAATTTATAGACAAATAAATCCTAAAGTTTGGTATTTGTACAATCAAACAAACTCAATAAAATCAGTATTAGTAAATTACAGTAACAAGTTAAATTATATTAGTGAGCAAGGGAAACAGTTGTTTTTGAAGCAAAGAGAACAACAAGAGTTAGATAACTTTAATTTATTATATGTTGCCTTAACAAGACCTATTGAGCAATTATATATTGTGTCAGAAAAAAACATTAAAAGTAAAGGCGAAGAGAATTTAAGTCACACATCAGGGCTTTTTATAAATTTTTTGAAATATAAAAAAATGTGGAACCCAGATGAACACATTTATAGTTTTGGAAATTCAAAGCGGATTAAGATTCCTATAAAACAAGAAAATAAAACCACCACATTAAATAGTTTTATTACAAATTCTTGGAAAAATCACAATATTTCAATTGTAGCAAATTCTTCGTTACTTTGGGAAACAGAACAAGGAAGTGCTATTACCTATGGAAATTTAATTCATGCAATTTTAGCTGAAATTAAAACAGAAAACGACATTTCAGATGTTGTAAATAAATACCTATACAACGGGTCAATAACCACTGAAGAACAAGAAGATATTACAGTTATTTTGAAAAAGATAGTAAATCACAAGCAGTTGTATTCTTATTTTCAACAAAACACACAGGTTTTAAATGAACAAGAAATAATAACTTCAGATAAGAAAATTATTATTCCAGACAGGTTGGTTATTAGAGGGAACAAAATAACAATTATAGATTATAAAACAGGAAATCCAGCTAAAAAACATCATAAACAACTCAATAAATATGCAAAAGCATTAGAAGACTTAGATTATTTTATTGAAAAAAAATTATTAGTTTATATTAATACTGAAATTACTATTGAAGAAGTTTAAAATCTTATAAATTTGTAGAAAAAACAACTAACAATGTACGGCAAAATACAACAACATTTACAAAAAGAATTGGAAGAAATTAAAGAGGCAGGTTTATACAAATCTGAACGTATTATAACAACTTCACAAGATGCAGTAATAAAAATTAGTACAGGAGAAGAGGTTATTAATTTTTGTGCCAATAATTATTTAGGGTTATCAAACAACAAAGAAGTAATTCAAGCAGCTAAAGATGCGATGGATTCTCATGGTTATGGCATGTCATCGGTTCGTTTTATTTGTGGAACACAAGATATTCATAAACAATTAGAGGAAACAATAGCTACATTTTATAAAACGGAAGATACCATTCTTTATGCAGCAGCTTTCGATGCTAATGGAGGTGTTTTTGAACCACTTTTATCTGTAGATGATGCAATTATTTCTGACTCTTTAAACCACGCTTCAATTATTGATGGAGTTCGTTTATGTAAGGCAGCTAGATATAGATATGATAACAATAATATGGCCTCTTTAGAAGAGCAACTTATTGAAGCGAATAAAAAAGAACATCGTTTTAAAATAATTGTTACTGATGGTGTTTTTTCTATGGATGGTATTGTTGCGAGTCTTGATAAAATATGTGATTTAGCCGATAAATATGATGCATTGGTAATGGTTGATGAATGCCATGCTGCAGGTTTTATTGGAGCAACAGGAAGAGGAACATTAGAATTAAAAAATGTAATGGGAAGAGTTGATATAATAACAGGAACACTGGGGAAAGCCTTAGGTGGAGCTATGGGAGGCTATACAACAGGGAAGAAAGAAATTATAGAGTTGTTACGTCAACGGTCAAGACCTTATTTGTTTTCAAACTCTTTAGCTCCCGCAATAGTAGGAGCATCCTTAAAAGTTTTCGATTTAATAGCTAACAACACAACATTAAGAGATAAATTAGAATGGAATACAAACTACTTTAAAAAAGGAATGATTGATGCAGGTTTTGATATCGTAAAAGGAGATTCAGCTATTGTACCAGTAATGCTTTATGACGCAAAATTAGCTCAAAATATGGCAACAATGCTTTTAGAGGAAGGTATTTACGTAATAGGTTTTTTCTTTCCAGTAGTACCTAAAGAAAAAGCGAGAATAAGAGTTCAATTATCTGCTGCTCACAACAAAGAACATTTAGATAAAGCAATTAGAGCTTTTATAAAAGTAGGAAAAAAACTTATGGTATTGTAGAAAATTAGTAAAAACACATTATATTTGAGATAATTTTGTATTTTTGTCATTAAAGTTTAAGCTAAGAGTAGCTTACAACAAAAAAGAAAGAACATTAAATTTAATTAATTGAAAATGAAACATTTAAAAATTGCCTTTTTGGCCCTGTTGTTAATTGTATCCTATAGTAATGTTAATGCTCAGGATAAAGAAAATCCTTGGATGTTAAATTTTGGAACTAACGCCATTGATATTAAAGATTCGGGAAGTGACATTGGCTGGGGAGGTAAAGCGTCTTTAGGAAGATATTTAGGAAAAGGGTTTAGCTTGGAATTAGCAGGAGCAGTTAATCAAGTGACAAGACCTTGGGGAGCTCGTACAGATGCAACTTTTGCAGGTGTAGATTTAAATGTTAAGTACGATTTAAACAATGCATTTGGAGAATCAAAATGGTTTGACCCATTTTTATATACTGGAGTTGGAGAAAATTGGATAGGAACCCAAAACGGAATAAGTATAAATGTTGGGGTTGGATTTAATGCTTGGTTTAGTGATCATTTAGGCGTTAACGTTACAAGTGGTTATAAAAAGGTGAATACTCCTATAGATTTTGAGATGTATCAACATTCCCTTGGTTTAGTTTGGAGATTTGGAAAATCAGATACAGATGGAGATGGAATTAGAGATAAAGATGACGCTTGTCCAACGGTTGCTGGTTTAGAAGAATTTAATGGATGCCCAGATACTGATGCTGACGATGATGGTGTTCAAGATTGTTGTGATGCTTGTCTGAATACACCTGGATTAGCAGAATTTAATGGTTGTCCAGATACAGATGGCGACGGTGTACCAGATAAAGATGACGCTTGTCCAGAAATTCCTGGTTTGATAGAGTTACAAGGTTGCCCAGATACAGATGGTGATGGTGTGGCTGATAAAGATGATACTTGTCCTGATGTATTTGGCCCAGAAGCTAATAGTGGTTGCCCATATATTGATAATGACGGAGATGGTGTAATTGATATTTTAGATAAATGTATTACGGTTCCAGGACCAGCATCTAACGAAGGATGTCCAGAAGTGTTTATGCAGAAAGAAACTATTGATATGGCAGCAAAAGGAATTAACTTTGATACAGGAAAATCTAACCTTAAACCTGAAGTTACAGCTATTTTAGATAAAGTGGCTAGTATTTTAAATCAAGAAGAAAATATACAATTTAATTTTTCAATTGAAGGGCATACTGATAGTACAGGTTCAACAAAAAGAAACTTAGCGTTATCTGAAGAAAGAGCTAAGATTGTAAAAGACTATTTAGTTTCTAAAGGAGTTGACGAAAGTAGGTTAATAGCAAAAGGTTTTGGAGAAGCAGTTCCAATTGATACAAACGCCACTAAAGAAGGACGATATAACAACAGAAGGGTTGAGATTAAAGAAAAAAAATAATAGATTCTTCTAAAAAAATAAAAAAGCTATTTCTTTAACAGAAGTAGCTTTTTTATTTAATATTTAAATACTTATCTTTGCCAGAAAGACATAAATTATTAATTAAATTATATAAAAATGAAACATTTAAAAGTAGCTTTATTAGCTTTATTATTAATTATTGGTCTCAACAATACTAATGCACAAGATAAAAATAATACTTGGGCAATTGGTTTAGGTGTAAATGCTGTAGATTTTTACCCTACTAACTCAGGTCTTCCTGGACTTGGTGGTTGGTTTGATGAGTTTGCCAACACAGGAGATCATTTCAATATTGTTTCATCAATAAGTAAAATGACAGTTAGTAAATATTTAGTAGATGGATTTAGCCTTGAAGCGGCGGGAACATTAAACAGAATAACTAAGGTTGGAGATAATACTATTGCAGAAGTATCTTATTATGGTTTAGATGGAGCTGTTAAATATGATCTCAATGAAGTTTTTGGAAATACTTCTAAATTTAACCCGTATGCTACTGTTGGAGGAGGATACACTTGGTTAGATACATTCGGAACAGCAACTTTTAATGCTGGTTTAGGATTCAATTTTTGGTTTTCTGAAAAAGTAGGATTCAATTTTGAAACAAAGTATAAACAAACGTTTGAAAGTAGTATTGTACAACATTTTCAACACTCTTTGGGGTTAGTAGTTAAATTTGGAGGTACTGATACAGATGGAGACGGCGTTTATGATCAATTTGATGCTTGTCCTGAAGTATTTGGATTGGCAGAATATAAAGGCTGCCCAGATTCAGATAGTGATGGCGTTATTGACTCAGAAGACAATTGTCCAAACACTGCAGGGTTGGCATCTTTAAATGGATGTCCAGATGCTGATGAAGATGGAATTGCAGATAAAAATGATGATTGTCCAGATGTGAAAGGTACAAAAGCAAATAATGGCTGTCCTGATACAGATGGAGATGGCGTATTAGATAAAAATGATGGTTGTCCTCAAGTAGCAGGCTCTAAAGCAAACAAAGGGTGCCCTTGGCCAGACACAGATGGAGATGGCGTATTAGATAAAGATGATAACTGTATTAATGAAGCAGGCCCTGCATCTAACAATGGTTGCCCTGTGATAACTGAAGTAGAGGTTGCAAAATTAGAAGCGTTATTTAAAACTGTTTACTTTGATTCAGGAAAAGATAATTTCAATTCTGAAACAGTTTCTAAATTAGATGAAGCTGCTCAAATAATGAAAAAATATTCAACTGCAAAATTTAATATTTTAGGTCATACAGATAGTACAGGAAGTAAAAAACGCAACCAAGAATTATCAGAAAGTAGAGCTAATGCTGTAAAAGATTATTTAGTGAAAAAAGGAGTTTCTTCAAGTAACTTAACCACTAAGGGGTATGGTGAAGAGATGCCAATTGCATCTAATAATACAAGAGCAGGTAGAGCTAAAAATAGAAGAGTTGAAGTAAAACTAGTTGACTAACAGTTTTTACATTTTCTTTTAATAAAAAAACCATTCATTTACGAATGGTTTTTTTATTTTTATAGTATATAAAAAATTAGATGAACTCATTTATTTCAAAGGTTGTTGATACAATATTTAGTGAATATAAGAAATATGATAACTTAATATTTGTACTACCTAGCCAGCGTGCTTGTTTATTTTTAAAGGAAGAAATTTTAAAAAAAACAACTACTTCATCATTTTTGCCTAAAATTATAAGTATTGAAAATTATATTCAAGAAATTGGTAATATTAATTTAATTGACAATACTCAGTTACTTTTCGAATTTTACAGTATATATAAACAAAATATTCCAAAAGATAAGATAGAATCTTTTGATGTATTTTCACAATGGGCAACTATAGCAATACATGATTTTAATGAAATAGATAGTTACTTGGTAAACTCAAAAGAGTTTTTTGCAAATTTAAGTGATATTAAAAAGTTAAATGAATGGTTTCAAGATAAAAAACCAACCAAGTTAGCTGTGAATTACCTTCAATTTTTCGAATATTTACAAATTTTGTATCAGGCTTTAAGTAAAAAACTTAAAGATAATAAATTTGGTTACCAAGGTTTAATTTATAGAGAAGCTAAAAATAATTTAGAATCTTACATCAATAAAAATAAAAATAATCACATTGTTTTTGCGGGATTCAATGCGTTAAATAAAGCAGAAGAAATTATAATTCAAGAGTTATTAAATAACAATATAGCAACAGTTTATTGGGATGCCAATGAGTCTATTATAAACCCCTCAAACGAAGCAGGTGTGTTTTTGAGAAAATATAAAAATGAGTGGAGTTATTATAAAAAAAATCCTTTCTTATGGGTTGAGAACGAAAAACAATCGAACAAAAATATAAACATAATAGGAGCACCTAAAAATAACACTCAAATAAAATATGTAGGAGAATTAATATCTAAATTAAACGATTTTAATAATACAGCCTTTATACTGGCTGATGAAAATTTGTTAACGCTAACTTTAAATTCATTACCAAATAATGTAAAAAACATCAATATTACTATGGGATATCCATTAAAAGATATTCCAATAGCAAATTTATTTGAAAAATTATTTAAACTACATTTAAATCAACATAAATTTAATAAAATAGAAGAACAGCAATTTTATTATAAAGATGTATTAGAGATATTAAACGACCCGTTTTTAAATAAGATTCAAGAAAGCAGTCTTCTTCAAAAAATTAGCTCCCAAATTAAAAGGGAAAATACTATATTTTTAACAGTAATATTATTAAAAAAGTATGTTTCACCAAAAGAAGTAGCTAAACTCACGCTACTATTTTCTTTACTTAATTTTTCAAAAGAAATTAATAAAATAATTAAACAATTTAGCGAATTAATACATAGTTTGAAGCAATATGCCGTTGGTGTTGAAAAAGAATATTTATATAGATTTTATACTATTTTTCAGCAATTGGAAACACTAAACAAAACATATAATCATATAACAGATTTAAAAACGTTGGCACTATTTTACAATCAAATTTTACAAAATGAAAAACTTTTTTTCCAAGGAGAACCACTTCAGGGATTACAATTAATGGGAATGTTGGAAACTAGAGCCTTGGATTTTGAAACGGTTATTATAACTTCTGTAAATGAAGGGATTTTACCAGCTGGAAAAAATGAATCTTCATTTATTCCATTTGATGCTAAAAAATATTTTGGTTTACCTACCTATCAAGAAAAAGATTCAATTTTCTCATACCATTTTCAGCGACTTCTTCAGCGAACTAAGAACATATATTTAATTTATAATACAGAAACCGATGGTTATGGATCTGGTGAAAAAAGTAGATTTTTAACCCAGCTAGAAGTAAATAACCCAACAATTACAAAAACAATTATAAGTCCAAAAGTCCAACATTTAGAGTTCCCTTTAATTCAAATTAAAAAAACAGCTGAAGTTTTAGAAAAACTAAAAGAAGTATTTACAAAAGGTATTTCTCCATCAGCTTTAGCTACTTATATTTATAACCCCATACGTTTTTATGAACAAAAAGTACTAGAGATTAAAGAAGATAATGAAGTTGAAGAAATTATAGAATCGAATACTATGGGCTCGGTAATTCACGGTGTTTTGGAAGCAATGTACAAGCCTTATTTAGGTAAAATATTGACTAAAGACAATATTGTTGAAATGCAAAAAAAAGTCAGTACACTGCTTCATAAATATTTTGAAAAACTATACTCAAAAGGAAATATTATTTCAGGGAAAAACAAACTTATTTTTGAAGTAAGTAAAAATTACATCAACCGATTTTTAAAACAAGAATTAGCACTGATAAATCAGAAAAAACAACTAAAAATAATTGCTTTAGAAGAGAATTTAAGTACTAAAATATTAATAGAAGGAATAGATTTCCCAATAATAATAAAAGGTTTTGTAGATAGAATAGATGAACTAGATGGAACAACTAGAATTATTGATTATAAAACAGGTAAAGTTGAAGCGAGAGAGTTAAAATTATCGGATTTTAGCGTAATTTCTGAAGATTATAAATATACCAAAGCTATGCAAGTTATGTTGTATTCGTATTTGTATATTTCAAAAATAAGTGGGCCTGATATTAAATTAGAGAGCGGTATAATTTCATTTAAAAATTTAAATTCAGGGTTTTTAAGAGTAAATTTATCAGAAGAACCAAGAGGAAAAAATTATGATATTACTGAAGAGAAAATACAAAATTTTATGAATGAAATTGAAAACCTTATTTGTGAAATTTTAAATCCAGAAATACCTTTTACAGAGAATACAGCTTTACCTTTTAAAATAAAAAAATGAAAATAATTAAAAATACAATTGTAAAAAGTACTCACCATAAGAAACCCATAGTTACAGATACCTTTTACATTGAAAACAATAATAAAAAACCGATCGTTATTTTTTGTCATGGCTATAAAGGGTATAAAGATTGGGGTGCTTGGAATATTGTTGCAGAAACGTTTGCTAAAGCAAATTTATTTTTTGTGAAATTTAATTTTTCACACAATGGAGGAACAGTAAATAACCCAATTGATTTTCCAGATTTAAAAGCATTTGGAGAAAATAACTTAACAATAGAACTAAACGATTTAGAAGATATTATAAATTGGATAATAGAGAATACGGATTTTAAAAATGAAATTGACGTTGATAACATTACATTAATTGGACATTCTCGTGGAGGTGGAATTGTAACAATAAAAGCTTCTGAGAATTCAAAAGTAACTAAAGTAATAAGTTGGGCTGGAGTTTCAGATTATGGCGCTCGTTTTCCAAAAGAAGAACAGCTGAATGAGTGGAAAAAACAAGGGGTGTCCTACATTTTAAATGCAAGAACAAAGCAAAAAATGCCTCATTTGTACCAGTTTTATCAAAACTTTAAAGCCAATGAAAATAGACTAACAATTAAAAATGCTGTTAAAAATATAAAAGTACCACAGTTAATTGTTCAAGGAAAAAAAGATGAAGTAGTGCTACCTATTGAAGCTAAAAATTTACACTCTTGGAATAAAAAAAGTGAATTGTTCTTAGTTGATGAAATGAATCATACCTTGGGGTGCATTCAACCTTGGAATAACACAAAAATGCCATTTCATTTGGAAATTGTAGTTGATAAAAGTATTGATTTTATTCTTAAAAAGTGATAAAAAAAGCATTGATATCAGATTTAGAGCAATTGTATTCAATTACAAAAAGTTGCGCCAAACAGATGATAGAAAACAGTATTTTTCAGTGGGATGAAAATTATCCATCAAAAGAAATATTACAAGAAGATATTGATTTACAACAAATTTGGAAGCTGGAGAAGCAAGGTGTGATTATAGGAATTATTGTATTAACAGCAATAGAAGATCAGGAATATCAAGATGTTGAATGGCTTACTAACAACAATAATTTATACATTCACCGCTTGGCAATTAAACCCGAATACCAACGAAAAGGATATGCTCAAAAATTAATGGATTTTGCTGAAAATTATGCTTTACAAAACAATTACAATTCAATTAGGTTAGATACATTTAGTAAAAACAAACGAAATCAGAAATTCTATAAAAAACGGAATTACAAAAAATTAGAAAAGATTTACTTTCCAAATCAAAGTGAGTTTCCATTTTATTGTTTTGAAAAGATTATAGATAAAAAGGAGTAAATGTATAAAAAGTCAAACATAACTTTTAAAGGAATTAACAAATTAGCAATACCTGCTATTATTGCAGGTATTGCAGAACCATTACTTTCAATTACAGATACGGCAATTGTAGGGAATATACAAGTAAATCCAACAGAAGCCTTGGCGGCAGTTGGTATTGCAGGTTCTTTTATATCTGCATTGGTATGGATATTAGCACAAACAAGATCGGCCATATCAGCAACAATTGCCAAATATTTAGGCGCTAAAAAATTGGAGGAAATAGCTACATTACCAGCTCAAATTATAGCAATTAATATTTCTTTAAGTATTGTAATTTATTTTACAACGCTATTTTTTGTAAATGAAATATTTCAATTGTATAATGCAAGCGGACTTATTTTAAACTATTCAGTAGAGTATTTTAAAATACGCGCATTAGGTTTTCCTTTAACTCTTTTTGTTTTTTCTTCGTTTGGTATATTTAGAGGTTTACAAAATACTTTTTGGCCCATGGTAATTAGTATTGTAGGTGCCGTTTTAAATGTAGGATTAGACTTTTTATTAGTTTATGGTATTGAAGGCATTATCAACCCAATGAATGTTAAAGGAGCGGCTTGGGCCAGTGTTATTTCACAAGGCGTTATGGCAATATTATCATTAATTTTAATATTGAAAAAAACACCTTTCAGCTTAAAATTCACGTTCCCTTTTAATAAAGAAATTGGTAATTTATTGGCCATTAGTTTTAATCTAATTATTAGAGCTATAGCGCTAAATGTTGCATTGTATTTAGCAAATTCATACGCCACAAAGTATGGAGATAATTATATTGCGGCGCAAACTATTGCATTCCAAATTTGGTTGTTTTTTGCTTTTTTTATTGATGGATATGCAAGTGTTGGTAATATAGTTTCTGGAAAATTATTAGGCGAAAAAAATTATAAAAAAATGTGGAAATTGAGTGTTAAATTAAGTAGATATTCAATAGTTGTTTCACTATTACTTTCAGTTATTTGTGCCGTTTTTTACTTTCCAATAGGAAAACTTTTTTCACAAGAACCACTTGTATTGAAGTCGTTTTATAGTATTTTTTGGATTGTACTTATTATGCAACCAATAAATGCAGTTGCATTTGTTTTTGATGGAATTTTTAAAGGTCTTGCAGAAGCAGCTACACTGAGAAATTTATTATTAATTGCCACTTTTTTAGGTTTTTTACCAGTACTTTTAATTGGAGATTATTTCAATTTAAAACTGTATGCAATTTGGTTGGCTTTTACAGTTTGGATGTTGTTAAGAGCAGGCATTTTAGTGCTAAAATTTAGAAGAAAATATTTACATAAAAACACGTAACTTTGACTATCATGAGTAATGGAAGTTTATACACACACATTCAAAATAATATTGCTACAGTTGAGTTCTATCACCCAGCAAGTAATTCAATGCCAAGTGAATTATTAAATAGGTTAGTCGTTGCTTTTAACGAATTGAGCAAAGATGAAGAAGTTCATGTTATTATTCTAAAAAGCGAGCAAGAAAAAACCTTTTGTGCCGGCGCATCTTTTAATGAATTGGTTGCTATTTCAACTGTTGAAGAAGGAAAACAATTTTTTTTAGGTTTTGCGAATGTACTAAATGCAATGCGCAATTGTTCTAAATTAATAATTGGAAGAGTACAAGGAAAAGCTGTTGGAGGAGGAGTTGGTTTGGCTGCAGCTTGCGATTACTGTTTTGCAACAGAACAAGCAGCAATTAAATTATCAGAATTTACTATAGGAATTGGTCCTTTTGTAATTGCTCCAGCTGTAAAGCGTAAAATTGGAGTAGCAGCATTAAGTGAACTAACATTAGAGGCAACAAGTTGGCAAAATGCATATTGGGCAAAAGAAAAAGGATTGTTTGCAAAAGTTTTTGTAACAATTAGAGAAATGGATTTAGAAGTTGAAAATTTAGCAGCAAAACTTTCCAAATACAATCCAGATTCTTTAAAAGAAATGAAAAAAGTATTATGGAAAGGAACAGATGATTGGGATAGTTTATTAGCTAAACGAGCTGAAATTAGTGGTAAATTGGTGTTGTCAGAATTTACAAAAAACACGTTACAAAAATTTAAAAAACAGTAGATGTTAGTAGGTTTTATTTCTCTTTTACAACAGGTAAATATTGAAGAAAAAATAAAGGATGCACCAGATAAAGGGTACGAAATAGGTGTTGTAATAGGAACGTACTTACCTTTTGTTTTGTTAGCTTTATTGGCATATTTGGTGTATTATAAAGCTAAAAATAGAAAAGATTTAGATGATTAATTGAAATTTCAAAAAATAATGGGAAACATTAGAATAACAAAAAAATTTCATTTTGAAACAGGACATGCATTATATGGCTATGATGGAAAATGCAGAAATGTCCATGGACATAGTTACAAGCTTTCCGTTACTGTGATAGGAACACCTATTAGTGATTCAACAAACGTAAAATATGGAATGGTGATAGATTTTGGAGATTTAAAAAAGATTGTTGCTTCAGAAATTGTTGATAAATTTGATCACGCAACAGTTTTTAATAAAAACACACCACACATTGAATTGGCAAATGAATTAGAAAAAAGAGGTCATAATATTATTTTAGTAGATTACCAACCAACCAGTGAAATGATGTTGGTAGATTTTGCTAAAAAAATTAAAAATAGATTGCCAAAAACTATAAAGTTACACTCTTTAAAACTGCAAGAAACAGGAACTTCACATGCCGAATGGTATGCTGAAGATCAGCTATAACGTTATTTCCCGTTGTAAGTATTCATCGTGTTATTTAAACCAGCAGTGCCAAATGATTTAATAATCTCACAAGATTGTTTCAATCGTTCGGGTAATAATTTATTTTCATCTTCATTCCATTTACCTAAAACATAATCTACCTGACGGCCTTTTGAAAATTCTGATCCTACGCCAAATCTAAACCGTGCATATTGTTGCGTTTGCAGCGTATTGTTAATATCTTTTAATCCATTGTGCCCCCCATCACTTCCCTTTGCCTTTATTCTAATGGAACCAAAAGGCAAGTTTAAGTCATCACAAATAATTAATAAATTTTCCAGTGGTATTTTTTCTTTGGTAAGCCAGTATTTTACAGATTTTCCACTTAAATTCATAAAGGTTGAAGGTTTTAGTAGTATAAAAGTTCTTCCTTTAAATCTAAATTTTGCAAGAGACCCTAATTTTCCACTTTCAAAAGTTACTGCTTCTTTTGAAGCCAGCTCGTCAAGAATTTTAAAACCTATATTGTGTCTTGTATCAGTGTATTTTTCACCAATATTACCCAAGCCAACAATTAAAAATTTTTTCATAAGATTTTCAGGTAATTCTTTTTTTTTAATTCCGAATAATAATTTTATTAAACGCATTCAACAAAAGTAATAAAAGAATATGGTTTTTTTAAAAAGAAAAAGCGTTGCAACTTGCAACGCTTTTAGATTGTTTATTTAAAAGAATATTATTCAGTAGCAGTACCTTCTTCTGTACTTTCACCAGCAGCTCCTTCTTCTCCTTCTTCTTCTTCGTCATCATCATCATCAATTATTGCAGCTCTAGCAGTTCTTACTTGAACAACTACAGTATTTTCAGGATGTAAAATATGCATTTTATCATTAGCTAATTCAGAAACGACTAATTTGTTACCAATTTTTAATTTCGAAATATCAGCATTGATAAAATCAGGTAAATCAGCAGGTAAAGCTCTAATACTTAATTTACGCATTGGAAAACTTAAAGATCCACCATTAATAACACCTGGAGATGTACCAATTAATCTTACAGGAATATTCATGGTTACCAATTTATCATCAAATAGTTGGTAAAAATCAACATGTAAAATTCTATCGGTTACAGGGTGAAACTGAATGTCTTGTAGAATGGCATGATAAGTAGTTCCATCTAATTCAATCGTAGCCGTATAAACGTTGGCGGTATACACTAATTTTTTAAACGAAATTTCGTCAGCTGAAAAGTGTAATGGTTTATCCCCTCCGTATAATACGCAAGGTACCTTTCCAGCATTACGTAAGGCTTTAGTTGACACTTTGCCCACGCTTTCTCTTTGAGATCCTTTGATTGTAATTGATTGCATTTATTTATATATTTATTAATTATTTACATTAAAAATTGTCCGCTTATGGATTTATTATCTTGTACTTTGTGCATCACATCCGCGAATAAAGGGGCGCAAGATACAACTTTTATTTTAGAACTTTCTCTTTTTAAAGGAATTGTATCTGATACAATTAATTCTAATAATTTTGAATTTTCTATGCGATCATAAGCCTGTCCAGACAAGATAGGATGTGTACACATAGCACGTACACTTATGGCGCCTTTTTCCATCATTAAATCTGCTGCTTTGGCAAGTGTTCCACCTGTATCAATCATATCATCAACTATAATTACATGGCGGTCTTTTACCTCTCCAATGAGTTCCATTGTAGAAATAACATTGGCTTTTAAACGTTGTTTATAACAAATAACAACATCGCTTTCTAAATGTTTTGAATATGCATAAGCGCGTTTTGACCCTCCCATATCAGGAGAAGCAATTGTTAAATTAGGCAGGTTTAATTTTTTTATATAGGGTAGAAATAACGTTGAAGCAAATAAATGATCAACAGGTTTTTCAAAAAAACCTTGAATTTGATCGGCATGTAAATCCATTGTCATAATTCTTGTTGCCCCAGCGGTTTGTATTAAATTGGCTACTAATTTTGCGCCAATTGCAACACGAGGTTGATCTTTACGATCTTGCCTTGCCCAACCAAAATATGGGATTACAGCCGTAATATGACGAGCAGAAGCTCTTTTTGCGGCATCTAACATCAATAATAATTCCATTAAATTATCAGAATTTGGAAATGTTGACCCAATAATAAAAATACGTCTCCCTCTAACTGATTCTACAAAAGCAGGTTGAAATTCTCCATCGCTAAACCTTGAAACTACTACGTTTCCTAGTTTAACACCATAATATTTTGCAATTTTTTTAGCCAATACTTCACTTTGAGAACAAGCAAATATTTTAGGCTCTAAATGATGGTCTTCCATGCTAATTAGCTGTGTTATTTAGTTTTATTGTAATGTGTTGTTGTTTGTTGGGTACAAATTTAAAATTATTTAAATGGTTATGGCATAACTTCGTTAAGTTTTTACAATTTAAACGAAAATTATTTTTAAATTTGCAAACCTATTGGATAAGCCTCGATGGCGGAATTGGTAGACGCGCTGGATTCAAAATCCAGTTCTTTCGGGAGTGCGGGTTCGATTCCCGCTCGAGGTACTTAAAAAGAGGCTGTCTAAAAAGTGTCATTCTGAATGTAAATGAAGAATCTCCTTAAAATTAAACACTTGTATATCAAGGCGTTGGTATTTTTCAATTTATTTAAAATGACAAGTGTAATTGCTTTTCAGACAGCCTCTTTTTTTAGTAAATTAGTAAAAGAGTTGTTGCTCATAAAAAATCGACAAAAATAATAGCTTCTATATTTCAATTATCTATTTAATCTATTTAAATTAGTGGTCAAAATTGTAAATAGCTTTTATGTCCCTTTTTCAAAGTTCAGTTGTAGCAAAATATCTTAATACTCAAAATGAAGAAATTATTGCGACCAAATGGCAACTTTTTAAAAACCACTTTCAAAATCCAACTATTCAAGAAAATATTCGGAATAGCAAAGAAGAACAATATCAGGGTGGTTTTATTATAGATTTATTCGTTAATATTTTAGGATATACCAAAAACCCAGCACCCAATTTTAATATAATAACAGAACAGAAAAATGTAAAGGACGCAAAAAAAGCCGATGGTGCAATTATTATCAACAACAAGGTAAAAGCTGTTGTTGAATTAAAAGGAACAGAAACAACCGATTTAAATAAAGTAGAAACACAAGCATTTAGCTATAAAAACAATCAGCCTGAATGTACGTATGTAATAACTTCAAACTTTGAAAAGTTACGGTTTTATGTAGATAATGCTATTGAACATATAGAGTTTAATTTGTTTACGTTGAGCCAACAACAATTTGAGTTGTTGTTTTTGTGTTTAGCCTATGAAAATATTGCAAATGATATTCCTAAAAAGTTAAAGGAGCAATCTGTAAGTCATGAAGATGTTATTACAAAAACATTGTATAAAGATTATTCATTATTTAAAAGAGAATTATTTCAAAATTTATTAGTTAGTCTGTAAGCGTCCCTAAATTTGATAAAAGGAAATTAAATGAAAAAGTGAAATTTTAACTAAAATTTGCACGCTTCAAATCTTATAAGTCGAGATGAGGCAGACACACAAAGTTGGACACTACTCATATTTTATTACACGGTAAAAAGTTCATTGCAATTGAAAATATTAAATATGATGGAGAAAATGAAATTTATGAAAATGAAGCAAATGAATTTTCTTCAAATTTACTATTGAGCAAAGAACAAGAAAATGAAATAGTAAGCAACTATGTTTTAACAGAAAAGAATATTATAAATTATGCTAAAAAATTTAAAACGCACCCAGCTATTTTAATTGGTAGGTTACAACATTTAAAATTAATTCCTTTTGGATTAGGAAATAATTTATTCAACTCAATAGCGTTTTAATTGTTATTATTACCTATTTTGTTACTGTACTGTTATTGAAAGTAGTTAAAAACGAGAAAATGAGATGCTGAAATAACACTTCGACAGGTGGCTGACTGTGACATTTTTAGAATGACAGATTTTACTAACCCGTTGTGCATTATAACTTTTTAAACCTACTGTTGCGTCAGTTCGATAAATTTTTGATTAAAAATTGTATCGAGAACGGCTGTTTGTAAATAAAAAACCTATTCTCGATACTAATTTTAAGCCTAAAAAGGCTAAAATTCACCTGCCTAACCGGCAGACAGGCTCGAATTGACGAAATTTTACCATAATGCACAACGGGTATTTAATTATAATCTATCAGTCCGTTACAAAGCTCCAAATTTGCCCAATAGTTTGACCTCCTTTATCATCTTTTACCACTACTTTCCAATAGTACGTTGTAGAAGCTGCTAAACTTACATCTAAGGTGTTTGTAGTTAGATTTGAAGATGCTATTGCCACTGGAGGGTTAACCGTATCAAAATAAATATCGTATGTTAAAACATCTGAAGTATCAACATCACTTGCAGTCCATTGCAATGTTGTAGTTGTACCTGTTTCTGTAGCGTTCAAGGTTGGAGATACCAGTACTGGTGAAAATGGTAAATAATTTGAAACACCATTGCCTTCGGTGTAAAACTGATTCGTACTTGAATAACTACTGGATAAATTTTTGCTATCGGTAGCTTTTACTCTCCAATAATAAGCAATCCCTTTCTCTAATGAAAGTGTTCTTACTGTAC
>JAKIVA010000032.1 GCA_021647265.1 Lutibacter sp. | reverse complement strand
AGGTGGACTTAAATTAAGTTCGTTAGCTTTGGTTAATGGAACCATTAATAAAAAAATAATTAGAAAAGTGATTGTATTTTTCATAGTCACTATTTTTAAATATTAATTTTTCCAAGTAGTTGTTTTCCTCTAAGGTTATTTAAAATTATCAATTTTGTTTCTTTCGTTTCAGAGGCTTTTCCATAGTTTTTATACACGGTATATTTGAGTACAATAGGCTTCTTATGTTCTAATAATTTACTTTCAATATTAATTTGCCATTGTCCTTTTTCTGCATCTATCAGCAGAAATTCTTCCGTATTAAATCCTTGCTCTTTTTCTTCATAGAGGCGCATTTCATTTGCTGCTTTGGTGTGTGACCATGAGAAAAACTTCTTTTGTGGATTTACAAATTGCAATTCAAAATTAGCTGTAGTATCGTTGTAATCAACAACAATACGCGCATCATAATCTACATCATTTAAGTAAAATTCAGGAATACCACTAAGGTCTAATTCTTTTTGATGTAACGATATTAATCGCTTCATTTCACTGTCTATTACTTTTTGAATTCCTGAAAAATCAACTCCTAAATAATCCTTGCTTAGTATTTTCTTATAAATATCAAGTGCTTTTTGATAATAACCTGTTTCTTGATAACTAAGTGCTAAATCTCTATACGATTGTGCATCTCTTGGTTTTAGTTTGGCTATTTTCTCATAAATACGTTTGGCAAAGAAAAAATCTTGTTGTTGTTCAGCTTTGTAAGCAACAAGTTTAAATAGTGTAATATCTTGTGGATATAATTCTAATATGTTTGACAGTATTTTAGAAGCCAATTCTTTATTTCCAAATTGAGTAATGTAATCAGAGATATTTACAAAATACAACGGATTATCTAAGTAATGAATACGCTGTTTTAAATAATGGTTATAAACTTCATTTAAGGTTTTAAATTCTTTTAATTCATCAAGGTATTTTTCATTGATAGCAGTGCTTATTGAAGATAAATTTTCAGTAAAATCGTTGTCTTTTGCCAATGCTGTGTTTTGTGAGTTTTTATTCTTTTTTCCTGCCAAAGAAGATTTTGTAGTAATTAAAATAACGCCATTGCTACCTTCACTTCCCCACCTATTGGTAGCAGCCAAACCTTTTAATATTGTAATTTTAGCAATATTATTTGGATTGATAAAATTAGTTAATTGAACACTCCCAACAGAACTTGATCTTCGGATAGGAGTGCCATCAACCAAAATGAGAGGGAATACATTTAACAAAATAGAATTAGCTCTAAATACTATTTGACTTATATCATCATTTTGTCCATAACTTGTAACTCCGGAAAATTTCCCATGAAGTGAAATATTATCATCTCTTCCTTTAGGTAAATCCTCACTTCCAATAGATTGTACCGCATAACCTAATTTTTTCTTTGCTGTTTTACCATAACCTACATCTATAATTTCTTCTTTCCTCTCTCCCCTTACAACAACCTCGTCTAACTCATTCTCATCATTTGACAATAAAATTTCAACAAGTGGAGATTCTCCAACAATAATTTCTTTGGTAATTTTACCTAAATAGCTAATTGTTAAAATATCTCCTTGTGTTGCATTAATCTTAAATTCACCTTTTTCGTTTGACACAACACCAACAGATTTTCCATTAACTGTAATAGTCGCTCCAACCAATGCCCCTAGTGAATCATAAACAATTCCTTTTACTTTATTCTCCTTAAACTCTCTTTTTATTGTATTTTCCTTCTTTTTTAATACTTCCTTTGTTGTTTTTACATTAACAACTTTAACATTATCAATATTTAAAAGTGATAATGCCTTTTTAAGGTCAACTTTTGTTAAATTAATATACTTTCCTTTTGACAAATGACTTTGTTTTATTAACACCTTAAAATTTGCTTTTTTACTACTGTTAATAATAAAGGTAGGAGCAATTTTATTGAGAATCAATTTATCTAAAATTTCAACCCCATCAGTAAATAAGAATATTATATCAGATTCTTTACCTTCAAATAAAACATCATAAAAAGCAACACCATCGTACGTTGTTTTTAATAATACTTCTTTTAAATCATTCCAATTAGAATTAACAACATTAAATCTTTGCTGTACATCAATACTATTACTAAACGTAATTAAATTAACCTCAACGTTAGGTATATTTTGAAAATAAGCATCTAATAATGTGAGCTCTTTATCAATGTCTTTATCTTTCATAGATAAAGAAGTATCCCAATAAATGGTGATTTTTTTAATTGGTGGTACTAAATTTATAGTACTTGCTTTTGTTAATGGTGCTAGTAATAATAAAGTAATTAAAAAAGAGATTGTATTTTTCATAGATTTTTGTATTAAAATGTTAAAATAAATATAATTATCTGATCTACAAACACATCAAAAATTAAGCCATAGAGAAACTACTCCTTTTTTAAAAAAAATAAAAATGGTATTTTAAATAACCTTACAAAGGATAAATAGTTACGCTATAGCCCAGCCAATTTTGTAGTTTATTATAAATTAACTGTTTATCTTCAGTAGAAAAATCTTTAATTCTGGTTTTATGAGAACCTCCTTTTAATATCATTTTAAGAAAATTTACATGAGGTTTAGGATTGGGTGCACAAGCTCCCCAAGTATCGTATTCTCCATAGATATATAAAATTTTATTCCCTTGATTTTCAACGTAATCACGAACCTGTTTTATATAATTTGGGTGATAAGTTAAATCTATATTTTTAGGTGCAAATCTTTTGTTAGTTGGTTGGTGAACTACTTTTAATAAATCTTTAACCGAACCTGTATCAAATCCATAATATCCTAATTCTGTTAAATGCTGATAATAACTTGGCAACAGGTTATAATAGGTTTTATCATTATAAAAGCTTATCCCTACTATTTTATTTAAGTAATTAAATTGTTCTTTCACTGAAGCATTTTCAACTGGAATTTCATCACATTTCCCTCCCCATTGCCAAAAAGAAAATGGAAATTCCAATACTGCGTACTCTAAGGCTTCTTGAGGTGAAACCTTAGTAAAACTCATTTTTTTTACTACTGCATATTTTAAAATTTCTTTCAGTATCGAATCCCTATTTTGTAAAACTAACCGTTGAAATTGAGTAATTTTTGCGCTACATTCATCACTTCCAATTTTAGTAATATGCTCTTGGGTTCTAATATCTTCAATTCCATTTATTAAAGGAGCCACATAAGGTACTGCCACAGCTACATCATAAGGATATTTTGATTTGTAAATAAGTATTGTTTCACCTCCTTTACTAATTCCTGTTGAAATCCACTTACTTTTATACAATGTTTTTAGCTTCGTTACCAATTGATGGTAATCTTCAATTGCTTGATCATTTTTTAAATACTTCCAAGGAATTGTATCAGGGCGAGACTTTCCATAAAAACGATACTCAACTTGCACCTGATTTCCTTTAAGTATTTTACTTAATTCATACGTTTTTGGGTACGCACTGTAACCTTCAGTAACTAAAACTGTGGGTTTATTTACACTAATGTGTGATAGATAAACATAGTGTTTAAACGTTCCTTTTGATTCATCATTATGGTCTAATGGTTCATTTATAATAAGCTGAAATGCTTTTGTAAAATGATCCTTGGCCTCTATTTTAGTAATTTCAGCATTTGGAAAAAGATTTTCTAATTTTTGTTGAAAGGTCAATATTTCAATTGGCTCAAGTTTTACAACTCTACAGCCAACAACCGAAAAACTTACAATAAAAAATAGAATAATAGATTTATAAAATTTCATTATCATTTTAATAAAAAATAATTTATATAACAATCTTTAATTAAACCTTTCCAATGAAAATGGTTCTAAGTTTAAAGACGTTTTTTTAGCTGAAATTATTTCAGAAATTAATTTACCTGTAGCTTGTCCCTGACTCCATCCCATCATTGCATGACCTGTTGCAAAACTTACATTTTTTAATAATTTTGCCCTTCCTATATAAGGTAAACCATCAGGTGATACTGGCCGTAAGCCATAATCTGCATCTTGTATTTCTTCATTTGTAATTTTAATATTAGGATAAAATACCGTTGCATTTTTAGCTATTTGCGCTACTCTTATTTTGTTAATTTTGGTATTTATTCCTGCAATTTCCATGGTTCCTCCAAAACGCGTAAAACCATCCATAGGTGAAACTGCTGTATTGAGTTCGGCCAATATTGCAGGATAATTAATTCCTGTTTTTCTATGGAGATTGATACGATAACCTTTCCCTGCCTGAACTAAAAGTTTAATACCCAATTTTTTTGCAACAATAGGGCTCCACGAACCTGAAGCTACAACAAGTTCATCAAAATCAAGTTGCTGTTTATCTGTAATTAAATGTGTTATTTTCTGACCATTTCTTTTAAAATCTACAACCTTTTCATTTGTATAAAACTGAACACCTTTTGATTTGAGGTAATGATGTAATTTCCTCATAAAATCATCTGGCGTTGTATGTGCATCATCTAAATAATAAAAAGCCCCTTCAGCTTTCATTTCTGGTTCCATCTCTTTCAATTCACGCTTGCTAATATGCTTTACATCAAGGCCTTGATTTCTTGCTACATCAGCTAAACGAGCTTCTTTATCTTCAAATTTTGAAGTTTGATAACTCATTAACAATCCTTTTCTTTCAAATTGAAAATCAAAGATGCCACTATCTTTTATTTCCTTAAAAAGATCTCTACTTAAAATTGTAAAATCTTTAATAATTGGAGCTGCATATTTTACATGCTTTGCCGTTGCTGATTTGTTAAAATTCCATGCCCATTTAAACAACTCTAAATTGAAACGAGGCTTCATATAAAACGGACTTGCCTGATTAAACATCATTTTTATTCCAGAAGCAACCATTCCTGGAGCTGCAAGTGGAGTTACATGACTAGGAGATATATACCCTGCATTTACAAATGAAGCACCCGATGTTATATCAAACTGATCAACAACAGTAACTTCATGACCTTCTTTTAATAGATAGTAAGCAGAATTTAATCCAATAATTCCACCACCAATAATTACAACCTTTTTACTCATAATTTATAATACTTGAAACCCATGTGCATACGGATCATCATTATCATCAATAATAATGGTATTAAATCCATATATTTTTGCCCAACCTTGAATTGTTGGAATAATGCATTTTATACCGTTCAACACTATTTCTTTTACAATTTTACCAATAAACTTTGAACCTATAAAACTTTCATGGATATATTCTTTACCAATCTTTAATTTACCTTTAAAATACAGTTGAGCCATACGTGCAGAAGTCCCTGTACCACAAGGAGATCGATCTATTGCTTTCTCTCCATAAAAGACTGCATTTCTTCCAGATGAAGTTGAATCAATTGAGTTTCCTGTCCACATAATATGTGAAACGTCTCTTATTGTATCATTTTGTGGATGTATAAAGGCATTTGGATATTTTTTGTTGATATTGGTTCTTATAATTTGAGAATATTGGATTAATTTGCTCGCTGTAAAATTGTGAACACCACTAAAATTTTCTTGGGGATCAATTATTGCATAGTAATTTCCACCATAAGCAACATCAAAATTAATTTTTCCTAATTCAGGACAGTTAACAGTTAAATTTTCAGCAGCTAAAAACGATGCTACATTTGTTAATTTTACCCAATCTACTTTTCCTTTCGTTTGCTGATATTCAACCTCAATTAATCCGGCAGGAGCTTCCATTTTTACTTTCCCTGGTGTTTTAGGAATTATTAAGCCTTCTTCAATAGCAATTGTAATGGTTCCTATGGTTCCATGACCACACATAGGCAAACAGCCCGATGTTTCAATAAACAAAATAGCAAAATCATTTTCTTTATTATGAGAAGGGAACAAGATACTTCCACTCATCATATCATGGCCACGTGGCTCAAACATTAACCCTTTTCGAATCCAATCGTATTCTTTTAAAAAATGTTGCCTTTTTTCACTCATGTTTGTACCTATCAAATTAGGGACCCCTTTGGTAACAACTCTCACAGGGTTTCCACAGGTATGTGCATCAATGCATGAAAAAATGTTTCTACTCATTTTTAAGTTATGCTATCTTTAGTTAATTTTCCATCTATCAAACGTAAAATTCCTAAAGAATTTTCATTTTTCAACTCATCAGGTAGTAATTCATTTGGCCAGCTCTGAAAGCTAAAAGGACGAACCCAACGCTTGATTGAATTAATACCAACTGCTGTAAACCGGCTATCTGTTGAAGCAGGATAAGGGCCTCCGTGTACCATTGAAGGACAAACTTCAACTCCTGTAGGGACTCCATTAAAAATAATACGTCCCACTCTATTTTGAAGTTCACTTACAATAGTTGGGTGATTTTTAATTTCATTATTTTCAGATAAAATTGTACCTGTTAACTGTCCTTCTAATTTTGAAATTATGGTTTCTAACTGTTGCATATTTTCACATTGAACAACCATTGAAAATGGTCCAAAGACCTCTTGGTGTAATGTAGTATTGGCTAAAAAAGTTGTTCCTTCAACTGTAGTAATTAGCTGCCTACCATAATTTTTTAACACTTCTTTATTTATTGTTGCTGCAGTTTGCAATCCCTGTTGTGCTATCATTTTTTCTTTGTTACTTTCATAAGCTCCTATAATATTAGGGTGCAACATACATGATGGTTCAATTTTTACAATTTCTTCAGATAATATTTTTATAAAATTAGATAAATCATCTCCTTTTACCCCCAAAATTAGCCCTGGATTTGTACAAAATTGTCCCGAACCAAGAGTTATTGAATTTGCGTAGGTTTTAGCCCATTTTCTTCCCTCATTTTTAGTAGCATTTGGTAAAATTATAACCGGATTTATACTTCCCATCTCTGCAAAAACAGGAATTGGTTCTTTGCGCTTTGCAGCCATATCATATAAAGCTCTACCTCCATTTATACTTCCTGTAAATCCAACTGCTTTTACCTGTGGATGTTTAACTAGTGTAATACCCACTTCAATTCCGCTACTATTTAAATTTGAAAACACACCATTTGGCATGCCTGTATTTTCAGCTGCTTTAATAATTGCAGATGCTACTAATTCTCCTGTACCTGCATGCATTGGATGTGATTTTACAATTACAGGGCATCCTGCAGCAAATGCCGCAGCTGTATCACCTCCTGCTGTAGAATATGCCAATGGGAAATTACTGGCTCCAAAAACTACAATTGGTCCTAATGGCACAAACATTTTTCGAATATCTACCTTTGGAATTGGTTGTCTGTTAAGTTGTGCTGTATCAATTGCTGCTTCAACCCAGGAGCCTTCTTGCACTAAGTTTGCAAACGAACGCAATTGAAAAACCGTTCTTCCTCGCTCCCCTATTGCCCTGTTTTCTGGCAAACCCGTTTCTGAACAGTATATTTGTATTAATTCATCACCTAATGCTTCAATTTCAGTTGCTATTTCATTCAGAAATTCACTTTTTTTAGCACCTGAAATTGTTTTAAAAACCTTGGAAGCTTTTGTAGCCAATTCTGTTACTTTTTCAATTTCAACAATAGAAGCTTCTGTATAAATTATTTCATTTTCAGTATTTGTTTGCGGATTAAATGTTTTAAATGTTACATTTCCTATTGAAGATAAAACGTTTCCTATGTAATTCTTTCCTGTAATCATTTAACTTATTTTTAATTGTTACTTTTAACACTAAGAAATCAAAGTGTAACCACTTCTAATTACTCCCAAATCAATTTTTGTAATTTGGTAATATCGGACGTGTATTTATTCCTTTTTTAATAATAGCTAAAACTTTTTCACGTTCCTTACCTATTAATGGTAACCTCGGTTCTCTAATATATTCAGTTCCTATCCCTGTTGCTACTTCAGCAAGTTTTATATTTTGTACTAATTTAGTATTTATATCTAATTCTAACAAAGGTAAAAACCAGCTATAAATTGCAATAGCTTCTTTTGTTTTATTTGCTTTCACTAATTTATAAATGGCTACAGTTTCAGCTGGAAATGCACATCCCAACCCGGCAACCCAACCATCAGCGCCCATAAGCAAGCTTTCTAAAGCCAATGTATCTACTCCACATAAAATTTTAAAACGATTCCCGAAACGAGACTTCATTCTAGTAATATTTGAAATATCTCGTGTGGATTCTTTAACAGCTACAATGTTTTTGCAAGTAGCCAATTCTTCAAACATATCTAGTGTTACCTCTATACCATAATCTACAGGATTGTTGTATATCATTATTGGTAACGAGGTGCTTTTCGCCACTTTTTTAAAATAAGTTACTGTTTCTCTAGCGTCAGCCTTATACCTCATTGGAGGTAATATCATTAAACCATTAGCTCCGTATTTTTCTGCTTTGCGTACAGCCTCAATAGCCTTGGTGGTAGATTGCTCTGCAATATTGATAATTACCGGAATTTTTTCTTTAACAATTTCTAACGCTTTAAAAATCAATGTCTTTTTTTCACTTTCTGTTAGTGTACTTGCTTCTCCCAAAGTACCTCCTAAAATAATTCCACTTACACCAGCTTCTAACTGAGCTTTAATATTCACTTTAAAATTCACCAAATCTAACGTATCATCAACTGTAAATTTTGTTGTAACTGCAGGCATCACACCTTCCCATTTTATTTTCATTTTATTCTTTTTTTCAAATTTAGAACAACTTTATTTTATACTTTTATTTTTTTTATCAATTAATTATATTATTTTACCTTGTTTTTTATATTTTAGCAATTAATTAGATTAATATTTACATATTTTTATCTATGAAAGTTTTACCTTTTAAAATTCCAAAACCTGAAAACGTAACTTTATATATACAAAATTATGAAGGAGAATCTTTTTATGAAAAATTACACCAACACAAAGAAATTCAAATAAGTGTAATTATTAAAGGTGAAGGATCGTATATTATAGGTGATTGTGTAGGAGAGTTTAAACCCAGTGACATTTTTGTTATTGGAGAAGATTTACCCCATGTTTTTAAAAGAGATGTTGCCTACGGAAAAGAAACAAAGATGATTACTTTATTTTTTTCAAAAAATGCTTTTGGTGATACTTTCTTTAGTTTACCTGAGTTTGTACATTTTCATTCGTTCTTTGATGATGCTGTTTTAGGGTTTGAAGTACTTTCAAATAAAAAAAAAATATCTCGAATTTTATCAAAAATTGATTCTCTTTCAAAGTACGAACAGTTTACTTCATTTTTAGAAATTTTAAATTTAATATCTAAGGGTCAAAAGCATACATTGTCTTCTCTTATTAATTTAAAAAAATATGCTGGTGATGAAGGAAAACGAATGAGTGATATTTTTCAATACACTATGAATAATTATCATACTGAAATTAGTCTCCAACAAGTTTCAAATATTGCAAATATGACACCCAATGCTTTTTGCAGATATTTTAAACAACGTACCAACAAAACTTTTGTGAATTTTTTAATTGATATACGTATTGGAAATGCTTGTAAATTATTAACAAAAAATAACGACTTAAATATTACTGAAATCTCCTACAAATCTGGTTTTAATAATTTAGCTAACTTCAACAGAAAGTTTAAGGCCATAAAAGGTGTTACACCTTCAGAATACAGAAAAAAGCACTAAATAAAACCCAGCTCTCTTTGTACCTTTTTGGTCATTCCAAGAATAACCAAATTGTATGAATGATCTATCAATACTTTTATAAAATTGGTTGGTAAATTACCCTCAATATTAATAGTATTCCAGTGTTATTAACTCATATGAAATCCTTCAATAATATCATTATATTGTTCTCTTAATTCAATTGATTTTTCAGGATTGCATTTTAAATTAACTGTTGAAGATTGGTGCTCTAACCCAGCTAATGCAAACATTTTTCCAGCTACTTTAAAAACCAAGGTTTTTTCATCAAAAGGAAAACTTTCTGTTACATATTTTTTAGATAAACAATAATCTCTAAATGCTTCAATATTCATTTTAATTACACTAATTTTTCTCAGTTTCAGTTGCGGGTATTACCAACTGTGAATAATTTAATTTCCAACCCGAAGTTTCTAATAATTTCTCAATCATTAAAATAGTATCTAATGCTTCTTTGTTGGCCGTATTTAACAATCCACTTTCAGGGATTTTATCTACAATAAAGGCTTTGGATTGTTTATTTAATTCTGTTAAATCTTCAGCATTAAATTTATTAAACATACCCTCTTTTTTATCGTAATATCTCACATCAGTCTCTACAGTTAAAACCTTTGGCTTCGGAAAATGAGTAAGTATAATTTCTAAATTTTCATTGTTAGCTTCCAGTTTTATTTGTGATAAGTCAAAACCAATATGGACCTTTGCATTTATCAACAAAATTGCCTTCTTTTTGCTTGTAATAATATTTAAAAAATGATTTTTGGTGTTTTCGTAATGATAAATTTCAGCAAAATCACCTTCAACAGTAATTAATTTACAAACACTTTTAATTTTTTCTATTAAAATTATGGATTGTGTTTCAATTTTTTGCAGTGAACTCTTTTTGTTAAAAAAAGAAATTCCCCAATATGAAAGTAATGCTCCAAGTACAATTCCTAAAAGTAGCTCCATAATTGTTAAAGGTACAAAAAATTACTTTTTAACTATAAAAAAGAGGCTGTCTAAAAAGTGTAATTTACGTCAACCTGAACTCGTTTCAGGTTCTCATAATGATTGATAATCAGCAGGATGGGATTCTGAAATAAATTCAGAATGACGAATTTTGTACCTTTTTAGACAGCCTCTTTTTTATAGAAATTTATACCTGTTAGTCTTTTAAAACTGAACTTAAATTTGTAGTTACATTAAATGTTGGAGGTTCTGCTAAGTGACGTTTAACAGGGCATTGTGCAACAACATTTTTAATAGTATTTTTATATTTTTCAGGAAAGCTAGCAGGTAAATCAACAATAATATCAATGTCTTTCACCATATTTGTCATTTGGTTGTAATTCATTCTTTGAGTTATTTCTACCTCATCTATTGGCAACCCTCTTTGTTGCATAAATGCTTTAACATAAACAGCTGAACACATACCTGCGGTTGCTAAAAATATTAAAAAAGGAGACTCATTCATTGTGATTTCTGTTCCATTTATAAATGGAACAATTCTACCACTTTTATCAAATTTTATTTTTAAATCCATAATTAACTTATTTTTTATTTGGCAAATTTATCACAACAATAAGTGCTGTTGTGTAACTAAAACTACATATAGATTACGAATTTATTTTAAACAAATCACTCGCAATTCCATCTACTAAAAATTTTCCTTTTTTTGTGGTAATCAGTGTGTTATTCGTTAACTCTAACAAACCTCTTTTAATAAAAGGTTGTGCATTCTTTTTTAGTTGTTGCAAATATATTTCGCCAAAATCTTTTCTAATTTTTTGATAAGAAACGCCCCAAATAGTACGTAAACCTGTCATAATATATTCATTGAATAAATTATTTACAGATAGCGTTTCAACTTCATTTGGTAATTTATCCGCTACCAATGCTTTTATATATTTTGTGTTATTTGAGACATTCCAATACCTCTCAATACCGTTAAAAGAGTGTGCAGAAGGACCAATACCTAAATAGTTGCAACCTAACCAATAAGATGTGTTGTGTTTTGAAAAATAATTCTGTTTCCCAAAATTAGAAATTTCATATTGCACAAACTCATTCTTTTCAGCCTCTGTGACAAGTAAATTAAAGTGCTCCAATGCTAAATTTTCATCAAGAGGAAGAACTTTACCTTTTTTTATAAAATTATACAATGCTGTTTTTTCTTCAACAGTTAACGCATAACTAGAAATATGTGGAACTCCAAATTTAAATGCCAATTTCAAATTTTCTAACCATTTTTCAGTATTCATATTAGGCACTCCATAAATTAAATCAATGGTAATATTGTCAAAATATTGCAATGCAACTGTTAAACATTTTTTAGATTCTTCAGCTGTATGAGCTCTATTCATAAACTTCAAATCATCATTAAAAAAAGATTGAATTCCTATACTTAATCTGTTTACTGGAAGTTTAGCCAACTCCTTAATTTTTTGTTCAGTTAAATCATCTGGATTCGCTTCTAAAGTAATTTCGGCATTATTAACAACCTTATAATTATCATAAATAACAAAAAATATAGATTCCAACTCCTTTGCTGTTAATAATGAAGGTGTTCCTCCTCCAACATAAATAGTTTCTATTTTTTCGCCTCCAAATTCATTTTTCCGCAATAACAATTCTCTCTTAATTGCTATCAACATTTCATCTTTTTTTTTCAAAGAAGTTGAAAAATGAAAATCGCAATAATAACATGCTTGCTTACAAAATGGTATGTGTAAATATATTCCTGCCAAAGCTTAAATTATGAGTTGCTAAATGTACGCTATTAAAAAAAATAAAAAAAGTAATTTTTGTTACTCATTTAGTGAAAATTGTATTGTAAATTTGGGTAAACAAAAACGTTATGTACACACACATTGTATCATTTAAGGTAAAAGAAGGAGAAGGAATAACTTTTGTAGAATTGCAGAAATTTGAAGAATTAACAGAAGCAAAACCAGCTGGATTAGATCATTTTCATATTTTTAAAGATCGAAACGAAGCCAATAGATATTTTTTGGTTGAATATTGGAATTCTAAAGAAGATAAAGACAAAGTAGAAAACTCAAAAGAATATCAACTTTTTAATGAACATAGAAAATTAGTAATTGACCAAAAATATGAAACCTATGAGTGTGATGTAATTATTTAACTACTTTTTTACTCTTTCCCCATTTTGTTTAACAAAGGCTTCCCAGCCTGTATAGTTTTTTTCTGAAGTTACTTTTCCACTATTGTAGAAATGGCATACTGCTGCCGCTAAACCATCTGTTGCATCTAAATTTTTCGGCAACTCTTTAATTTTGAATAAATTTTGAAGCATTTTTGCAACCTGTTCCTTACTTGCATTACCATTCCCTGTAATGGCCATTTTTATTTTTTTGGGGGAATATTCTGTAATTGGAACTTCTCGAGATAAACCCGCAGCCATAGCAACTCCCTGAGCTCTTCCTAACTTTAACATTGACTGTACATTTTTTCCGAAAAACGGAGCTTCAATGGCTATTTCATCTGGGTGATACGTTTCAATTAAATGAATAGTTCGTTCAAAAATCAATTTTAATTTTACGTAATGATCACTGTATTTTTGTAATGACAATTCATTTAATTGCATTAATTCCATTTTTTTATTTACAACCCTAATCAATCCAAACCCCATAATGGTAGTTCCAGGATCTATACCTAATATGATTTTTTCTGAGCTCAATTATTCGTTTATTTGTAAAACCAAATGTACAATATCTCTAAGAAACATAAAGGTTTTATTCTTTTACTAGTTAAATTAGTAATTGTAGTTGGCGCTTTATACTTTATTTATCATAAATTGGTTTATAATCAGCGCTTATCATTTTCTGAATTCCAACAACAGCTTTCTTTATTGTTTTCTAAAAATATATGGACTTTACTTTTGGTACTTTTATTTACCGATATTAACTGGTTATTAGAAACCTATAAATGGAAAACCGTAGCTTCTGTTGAAAAAAAAATTACTTTTTTTGAGGCTTTTGAACAAAGTTTGGCTTCGCTTACCGCTTCTTTAATCACACCCAATAAAATTGGTGAATACGGTGCAAAAGCTCTCTTTTTTAAAAAGAAGTCTAGAAAAAAAATTGTTGTCTTAAATTTTATTGGAAATATAAGCCAATTGGCTGTAACAACCTTTTTTGGCTTTATTGGAATAATCTATTTTATTTTTCATTTCACCATCAACATTTCACATTTTAGTATAAAAAAACTATTGCTATTTATTGCAATAGCAGTTGTTTTATTTGTACTTCTAACTAAATTAAGAGTCTTTCAAACTCTCAAAATATATGTAACTAAAATAATAACTTTTCTAAAATATATTCCAACAGAAATCTACTTTAAAAGTATTGGATTGGCATTATTACGCTATATTGTTTTTACACATCAGTTTTATTTTTTATTGAAGTTATTTAATGTTGAGAATGACTATATTACTTTAATAAACTTACTTTTTTGTATGTATTTTTTAGCATCTGTTATTCCTAGTTTAACTATTTTTGACTGGGTTATTAAAGGTTCTGTTGCATTGTGGGTTTTTAGTTTTATTGAGTTAAATGAACTTACTATTATTACTGTTACCTTATTAATGTGGCTTCTTAATTTTGCAATCCCAGCACTTTTAGGAGTTGTTTTTGTATTCAATTTTAGATTTGTAGAAGAAAAATGATTTATTTTTTAATTTTTATAACTATCATTTATTTTGTATTAATTGCATTATTAATTATTGGATATAACAAGGTTGAAACCATCTGCATTAAAAATACCACTCCTAAAAATACATTTTCAATTGTAATTCCCTTTAGAAATGAAGCTCATAACCTACCCAACTTACTTCATTCACTTGCCATTATTAATTACCCTAAAAATTTATTTGAAATTATTTTAGTGAATGATTATTCTACAGATAATTTCAAGTCAATTATCACTCATTTCAAAATGAAATATCCCTCTATAAATTTAAAACTAATTAACAACCATATAAAATCAAATTCACCTAAAAAAGATGCAATAACTACAGCTATTGCGCTGGCTAATTATGAATGGATTGTTACTACTGATGCAGATTGTATTGTCCCCATAAATTGGCTATTAGTATTTAACCAACATATTTTAGAAAAAAATCCATTATTTATTAGTGCTCCAGTAAAATTTATAGAACAAGATTTTTTTCTTTTTCATTTTCAAAATTTAAATTTTATAAGTTTAATGGGGAGTACTATAGGAGGTTTTGGTATTAAAAAACCTTTTATGTGCAATGGAGCTAATTTATGTTACAACAAAGTTACATTTAATCAAATTGGTGGATTTAAAGGCAATACTGAAATGCCTAGTGGTGATGATGTTTTTATATTGGAGAAAATACATATATTATTTCCTCATAAAACGCTCTATTTAAAAGCTACAGATTCTATTGTACAAACCAATGCTGAAAACAACTTAAAATCATTCTTTAACCAACAAATAAGATGGGCTTCAAAAACTACTGCTTATAAAAGTAACTTTACAAAATTTATTGGTTTCATCATTTTTTTATTAAATTTTATGTTGATTTTATTGCTAATTACCTCTATTATAAAACCCTTTATTTGGAAGTATTTATTTGTTGTGTTTGTTCTGAAGTTCAGTATTGATTTTATATTAATTTATAAAACTTCGGTATTTTTTAAAACTCGAAAATCATTAAAATACTTTCCCATAATATCATTATTACATCCATTTTTTGTGGTATTTACAGGAGTATTCTCCTTGTTCAAAAATCATGAATGGAAAGGTAGAGTTTTTAAGTATTAGTTTATTTTTTAGAATTAAATAAACTGGAAATTAAGGCTTCTGCATTAAACCATAAAAATATAATAATTGCTAATAAAATAACTAAAAAAAACCCTCGTTTGTAATTTGGTTTTTTACGTTTTTTAAATCGTTGCTGTTCCATAAATTTTATTAAATAAATTGTTTTTTTGTTGCTCTAAGCATTTCTCTTTTTCCCGGAGGCCCAGCCAACCTTTCAACTACAAACCCAACAGATTGCATAGCTCTTCTAACACTACCTTTTGCACTATACGTTACTAAAACACCTCCTTTTTTTAATGCTTTATACATTATTTTAAATATAGCTTCTGTCCATAATTCTGGTTGAACTCTTGCACCAAAAGCATCAAAGTAAATTAAATTATAGCAATTCTCATCCGTTATTTTATTAAAAAACTGCTTCCGTTTAGTCAAAGAAAATTTTGTTGAAATCTTATTTTTTATTTCCCATTTTTGTTCGTGCATTTTTGCAAAAACAGTATTAAAATTATTAGCTTTCAATACTGAAACATAATTTAATTGTTCAATCTCTTTCGTCAAAATAGGGTAAGCCTCTACTCCAACATAATCTATTGTTATGTCTCTTTTCTCACTCTCTAAAAAAGTAATAAAACTATTCAATCCGGTACCAAAACCTATTTCTAAAATTGAAATAACATCCGTTGAAAAAAGAGACAGTCCATTTTTTATAAAAACATGGTTGGCTTCTTGAATTGCACCGTACTTTGAATGGTACTGTTCATTCCATTCGGGTATATGAATTGTTGAAGAACCGTCAGCTGTTACAATAATTTCACGTTTCAAATCTATGGAATTAATAATTTTTTAATTCTTGGTATTGGACCAGAGCAAGTTGTTTCATGGCAAGCAACACAAGTATTCACCATAGTATTAAATTGATTCTTTACAGAATCTGTAGAAGAGGAATATATTGCTTTCTGATTGGTAATAAGTGCTTTTGAAAACACCTCAAAGCTAGCTGTTCTATCATTTACATCTGTTAACACAGCTGTGTGAATATTGATAAATTTTTCTGGAAAACTACCTAAATCTTCCTGTTTTAAAATTTTTTCTTTTAACTTTTCGTTTGCCAAATACATATCTTCCATCAACAAAGCCATTTCAGAAAATTTGTACATTACCAATGCAGTTTCTTTTGTATTTTTTAAAGGCTTTTTTTCTGTAGAATTACATGATAAAATACTCAAACAAATCCCCAATAAGAATGCTATTTTTTTCATTATTCTTTCATTAATACTCCGTCAGCCTCAAACGCTAAAGTATATTCTGGATCTGTTATTTTTAAAATTTCTTCATCTGTTTTGCCTGCATCTTTTGCAAAATGTCTTAATTCATCAACACTAGTTGTAGAAACATATGCCTTTCCGTTTACAATCACTTCTCTTCCATCAGCATTTAAAGGCATAAAAAAACCGTAGTCTTTAAATCGAACCATCACTTCTTTATCTGCACCTAAATCTAACTTCATCCAACAACCTTTTTTCTTACATACTTCATTAATTGAGGATGCGAACTTGAGAGTAAGAGTATCTCCTTCTTTTAAATTTTTGTACTTCTCAGCCATTTCAACTTTTGATAGTGTTTGCTTCGAATTAATCTCACCTCCAAAAGAAAGGTAACTAACCTCTTGCTTATCAATGCTTTTACTCTCATTTTTTTCTTTTTCATTTTTACAAGAAAACAATGTAAAAACTGTAGCAATTACCAATATTATAATTTTCCTCATCTTAATTTATTTATATTCAACTTTTTGAACAAATATATTAAAAATAAAGTATCTTAAATCATTACTTTTAAAATTAAAAACTAAAAATTTTAAGTAAATTTGTTAAAATTTAATTCAAACAACCATGGCATTACATATAGAAAAAGCTGAAAAATCGAAGATTTCTGAAGTTGATTTTAACAATTTACAATTTGGTCATGAATTTACAGACCATATGTTTGAGTGCGATTTTGTAGATGGAGAATGGCAAACTCCTGCAATTAAACCTTATCAACCAATTCTTTTCGACCCATCTGCAAAAGTATTTCACTATGGTCAGGCTGTTTTTGAAGGAATGAAAGCTTATAAAGATGACGATGATCAAATTTGGTTATTTAGGCCAGATCAAAATCAAGAGCGCATAAATATTTCAGCTGAAAGGTTAGCTATGCCTGCCTTCCCAAAAGATCTGTTTTTTGAAGGATTGACAACTTTGTTGAAAATTGATAGTGAATGGATTAAAAAAGGAGAAGGAAATTCACTTTACATAAGACCTTTTATAATTGCTACAGAAAATGGTATTTCTGCATCGGCTTCAAACAGGTATAAATTTATGATTATATGTTCACCTGTACAAGCTTATTATGCAGGTGAAGTTAGGGTTGTTATCGCTGATAAATACAGTAGATCTGCTAACGGAGGTGTTGGCTATGCAAAAGCAGCAGGAAATTATGCTGGCTCATTTTATCCAGCTAAATTAGCCCGTGAAAAAGGATTTCAACAAGTAGTTTGGACAGATTCCTGCACTCATGAGTATTTAGAAGAGGCAGGTGTTATGAATGTGTTTTTTAGAGTAAATGACACATTGCTAACCGCACCAACAAGTGATAGAATTTTAGATGGAATTACACGAAAAAGCATCATTCAGTTTCTAGAAAGCGAAGGTATTAATATTGAAGTTAGACCTATAAAAGTTACCGAAATTGTTGAAGCAGCTCGCAAAGGTGAGTTGTTAGAAATGTTTGGAGCAGGAACCGCAGCTGTAGTTAGCCCTATTTTAGGCTTTTCACATCAAGGTGAAAACTTTGAACTACCTAAAGTTGAAAATAGTTACGCTTCCTTTATTAAAAAAAGTATTACAGCTATACAGCAAAACAAAGCTGAAGATAAATTTGGGTGGAGATATAAAGTAAAATAATTCATTTCAAACGAATTTTGTCAAAAGTCAATAGTTTTCTTAATTTAGCAAACACAGAAACAATCGGATAAATATCCGATTGTTTGGTATAATATTTGGTTTTAATACCATAAATTCACTTTATGACAACACTAGAAAAAGCGAAAGAAGAACTTCAACAAAAAGGTTTTTTAGATATAGAACCTCCTAAAAGTATTAACTACATTAAAGAACTAAAGAAATTACGCAAAAAAAAGAATGCTGTCATTTTGGCCCATTACTACCAAGAAGATGCCATACAGGATATTGCAGATTTTGTAGGTGATAGCCTAGCCTTAGCCCAACAAGCTGCAAAAACAAACGCAGATATTATAGTTTTTGCAGGAGTACATTTTATGGCTGAAACTGCTAAAATATTAAATCCTTCAAAAAAAGTTTTATTGCCCGATTTAAAAGCCGGCTGTTCATTGGCTGATTCTTGTCCGCCAAATGAATTTGCTGCCTTTAAAAAGAAACACCCAAATCATATTGTAGTTTCTTATGTAAATACTTCCGCAGAAATTAAAGCATTAACCGATATTGTTTGTACCTCTTCAAACGCTGAAAAAATCATCAATTCTATTCCAAAAGACCAACCTATAATTTTTGCACCTGACAGAAACTTAGGTGCTTGGCTAATTAAAAAAACAGGAAGGGAGATGTTACTTTGGGATGGTGCATGTATGGTACATGAGGCTTTTTCTATCGAAAGAATATTAAACTTATATGCTGAAAATCCTGATGCTGAAATTATTGCACATCCTGAATCTCAAGCACATTTATTAAAAGTTGCTAAATATGTTGGTTCTACTTCAGGACTCCTAAACTATGTGCAAAAAAGCAAGGCAAAAACATTTATTGTAGCTACCGAAGTTGGTATTTTACATAAAATGCGTCAATTGGTTCCTGATAAAATTTTAATTCCTGCTCCTGTTGATGATGACAATTGTAATTGTAGTGAGTGTTTTTATATGAAAATGAATACTATGAAAAAATTATATTTATGCTTAAAATACGAATTACCCAGCATTGAAGTTGACACAACATTAAGTAAAAAAGCATTGGTTTCTATAGAGCGAATGCTAGAGCTTTCCAAGTAAAAAATACAATACAATGAATGCTGAAAAAAAAATACACAAAACCGATTTTTTAGTAATTGGTTCTGGAATTGCAGGATTATCATTTGCTTTAAAAATTGCAATTTATTTTAAAAATGCTTCTATTACAATAATTACCAAAAGCGAAAAAAATGAATGCAACACAAAATATGCTCAGGGAGGTATTGCAACTGTATGGAACAAAACTGTAGATTCATTTGAACAACACATTAACGATACTATAGTTGCAGGAGATGGCCTTTGCGATGAAAAAGTTGTTAAAATGGTTATAGAAGAAGCGCCAGAAAGAATTATAGAACTTATTGAATGGGGAACGAACTTTGACAAAAATAAAGAACAGTTTTCTCTTGGGAAAGAAGGTGGACACTCTCAATTTAGGATTCTTCACCATAAAGATATAACTGGTGCTGAAATTGAAAGAGCCTTGATTGAACAGGTTGAAAAAAAAGAAAATATTACTTTTTTAGAACATCATTTCGCCATTGATTTAATTACCGAACACCAAGTCACTAAGAAAAGAATTACCCGAAAAGAAAAAACAACTTGTTATGGTGCTTATGTTTTAGATGCATCTAAAAATATTGTTAAAACATTTGCTGCAAAAGTAACTATGCTGGCCACAGGTGGAAATGGACAAGTATATAGTACCACAACAAATCCCGTTATTGCAACTGGTGATGGTATTGCTATGGCGTATAGAGCTAAAGCAGAAATTTCTGAAGTTGAATTTATTCAATTTCACCCAACAGCTTTGTACAATCCGGGAGAATACCCTGCTTTTTTGATTTCTGAAGCTGTACGTGGTGAAGGTGCTATTTTAAGAGATTATTTTGGCAAGCGCTTTATGCAGAAATATGACAAACGTGAAGAATTAGCCTCACGTGATATTGTTGCAAGAGCAATTGATAGTGAACTAAAAAAAAGTGGTACTCCTCATGTTTATTTAGATTGCACACACATACCCTACGAAAAATTTAAAAAACATTTTCCAAATATTACAGAAAAATGCCTGAGTATAGGTGTTGATATTAGAAAAGATTATATTCCTGTATCTCCTGCTCAACATTATATTTGCGGTGGTGTTAGTATTAGTAAAAAAGCAAAAACTTCTATTAAAAATTTATATGCTTCTGGTGAAGTTACCAGGTCAGGTCTTCACGGAGCAAACAGACTTGCTTCAAATTCTTTGTTAGAAGGCCTCGTATTTTCTCATAATGCATTTAAAAACTTAACGAAAAGGTTTCATAAAATTGAATTACCAAATCATATTCCTGAGTGGAATGATAGTGGAGTTGTAAAAAATATGGAGAAAATTTTAATTACACATGATAGAACTGAAGTTAAAACAATTATGAGTAATTATGTTGGAATAGTTCGGTCTAATGAACGATTATTACGGGCTGAAAAAAGATTACTTAATCTATATGAAGATAATAAACGACTGTATGACCACTCTGAGCTTTCTGTTGATTTGTGTGAATTGCGGAATTTAATAACTACCGCTTACTTAATTACGCAGTTTTCAAAAAACAGAAAAGAAAACAGCGGTGGTTTTTACAATGCTGATTTAAAAAAAGAGGCTATCTGAAAAGTGTCATTCTGAATGAAATCAAGAATCTTAGAAAATGATAACTATTTTATTATCAGATAAATAAGATTTTTTCGACTGCGCTCAAAATGACAAAATAAAGACTTTTCAGACAGCTTCTTTATACTATTCAAAATTTTAGATTACCAAATTTTAACTCTATCTTCTGGCTTAACATACATTTTATCGCCTTCCTTTATGTTAAATGCTGTATAAAACTCATCTACGTTTTGCAAAGGCATATACGCTCTATACATTCCTGGAGCATGTGGATTGGTTTTTATTAAACTACGCAATGCATTTTCTCTCATTTTAGTTCTCCAAACAGTAGCCCAAGACATATAAAATCGTTGCTCAGGTGTAAACCCATCAATTTTTGCTGGTTTTTTATGATCTTTAAAATATATTTGCAATGCTTCATAAGCGGCATTAACTCCACCTAAATCACCAATATTTTCACCCAGCGTATATTTACCATTTAAATGAACACCTTTTAACGCTTCAACTGCGCTATATTGATCTACTAATTTATTTCCTAAAACTGTAAATTTTTCTAAATCTTCTTTAGTCCACCAATTATTTAAGTTACCATCAGAGTCAAATCTAGACCCTGAATCATCAAAACAATGAGAAATTTCATGACCAATTACAGCTCCTATTCCACCATAATTAACAGCTTCATCTGCCTTGTAATCATAAAAAGGTGGTTGAAGAATAGCTGCTGGAAAAACAATTTCATTATTCACTGGGTTAAAGTAAGCGTTTACTGTTTGAGGAGACATTCCCCATTCTGTTCTATCAACAGGTTTTCCTAATTTTTCAATATTTTTATTAAAATTCCATTGAGCAACATTCAGTGAATTTTGAAAATATGAACCTCCATTTTTTACACTATTCACCGTTAATTTTGAATAATCTTTCCACTTATCTGGATATGCAATTTTAACGGTCATTTTATCCAGCTTTTCAATAGCTTTCTTTTTTGTTCCATCACTCATCCAAGGTAAAGCATTGATTCTGTTTTCATAAGCTTTCATTACATTCTTAATCATTTCTTCAGCCTTTGCTTTAGCTTCTGGCGGAAATTTCTTTGCAACATATAACTTCCCAAGTGCTTCTCCTATACTGCCATTCACGGTTGCCAATGCTCTTTCTTCACGTGGTCGTTGTTTTTTTGCGCCTCTTAATTCTTTACTATAAAAATCCCAATTGGCATTTTCAAGAGTTGTATTTAATTTTCCGGCAGCCCTATCAATGGTTGTCCAGCGTAAATACAATTTAACATCATTTATGGAACTCGATTTCAAAATAGTATTTAAGGTTTTCATATATTTTGGTTCGGTTACAATTACCTTATCCATTTTTTCAATACCAATTCCCTTAAAATAATTTTCCCAATTAATAACTGGAACTATCTTTTGAAGTTCATCAATTGTTTTTGGATTATACCTTTTTCTAGCGTCTCTATTTTCTTCTTTTGTATTTCTTGGAACTGCTAATTCATATTCATAGTTAAATACTTTATTGGCATTTTTGGCAGCTTGTTCTTCTGAATCACCAAAGAATTGTAGCATTTTTGCAATGTGAGCAATGTATTTTTTTCTTTTTTCTTTGGTATCATCATCTTGATCTACGTAATAATCTCGAGACAAACCCAATCCTGCTGGCACTAAGTACCCCGCATTCATTTTACTGTTTTTTAAATCATTTGTAACATAGAATCCAAAATAACCAACACCTCCATAAGGTGCCATTTCTATAAATAGTTTTTGTAAATCCGTTAAATTTTTTACAGCATCAATTTTCGCTAAAAATGGTTTTACTGGATCAATTCCTGCTTTATTACGCGCTACAGTATCCATAATAGTTTCATATAAATCTATTGCCTTTTTTTGGTCAGCATCTAATTTTAACTTTCCCTCAGCATCTTTGAGGTTTGACATCTTATTTTGCGCAATAGCTTCATTTAGAATCTCCAATACATCTTCATTGGTTTTTTTTCGTAATTCATTAAAACTTCCCCAAGAAGTTCTATCAGCTGGTATTTCCGTTTTGTCTAGCCAACTACCATTTACGTATCTAAAAAAATCATCATTAGGTCTTACTTTTTTATCCATATTTGCGGTTATAATTCCGTGTATCTCATTTTTGTTACTATTTTCTTTTTTACAAGAAACAGCTAATACTGTTGTAGTTAAAACTACAATAAGTAATGTCTTTATATTTAACATCTCAATTATTTTTTGGTTAATTTAACACTATATATAAGCTTATAAAATAACGCTTTTCTATATTAAAATTCACTTAAAATTTTGTTAAGGTTTTTGAGCTAAGATTTCTTTAATTTTTGGTTTAAAATAATTTGGGCCTTTCATTACTTTTCCATCTTCTCTGTAAATTGGTTTTCCGTTTGCACCTAATTTACTCATATTACTACGCTGTATTTCATTGAAAACTGCTTCTATTTTGTGTTGCATTCCGTGTTCTAAAATTGTACCGCATAAAATATAAAGCATATCACCCAAAGCATCTGCTACTTCAACAAGGTCATTATTTTTAGCAGCTTCTAAATATTCTTCATTTTCTTCTGCCATTAAATCAAACCGCAATTGAATTTTATTTAACGGAATTTCAGCAGTTGGTTGCTCTTGGTACCCTAATTTATAGACTTCCATAAATTTTTGTACAGCTTTTAATTTATCTTTCATGTTGTATTCTCGTTAATTAAATTTTAATTTATTCGTAAGAAATAGATTGGAAATCCTAATAAGTCTTCTTTTTTAATTATTCTAAAACCAAATTTTTTATACAACTGAACATTGTATGTTGCAGCTGCATCAATTAAAACTGGTAATGTGTTATTTTTATAATATTTTTTTACATTTAACATTAAACGTGCTGCTGTTACCCCTCCTTTAAATTCATTTTTAACTCCAAAAATTACAGGCCTAATATGCTTCTCTTTTGGATAGTTCCTAGCTGTAATTTTTTGACGTTTTAATACCTTGTAAATATTTGTAATACCAATGCATTTAACTACTAATTGAATGTCTAATCTTATTGTTTTTAGCGTAATTTTTTCTCTGTGTGAATATTTAATTAAAAGACATCCTTTTTTGTTGCCTGAAATAAATATTTCACCAAAAAGCATTGATCTTTCAAATAAGTACCCCATCAAAACTTGCATATGTTCAGTTCTATTTTCACCATTTCCTACTAATAAATTAATAGTGCTTTTATTCTTATCTGGCTCAAAGGCTGAAGTTAATATATCTACTACTAGTTGCTTGTCTTTATTGGTTGCTTTAGTCAATTTAATTGAGTTTAATGAGGTATCTAATTTGCTTTAACTATTTATAAAAACTTCTGCAATAATACTGAAGGAATATTTTTTAATAGCAATGCAACAAGTCTCCAACGTTTTGTTATATAAGCTTTTTTCTTTTTCTTTTTTATTGCTGTATAAATTTGTTTTGTTGCTTTTTCTGTAGTTGACATCCAAAATGTTTTTCCTATTGCCATTGAAGTATCTACAAATCCAGGTTGAATATCTGTTACAATAATATTAGCCTTGCTTCTTTTCCCCTTCAACCAAAGTGATTCTAAGTAATTTGCCTGAAATGCTTTTGAAGCAAAATACGCTGGCACATGGCGATTACCTCTAATGGAAGCTACTGATGAAATTCCCACCAAATGTCCATATCCTTGTTTTCTGAACAAATTATAGGCTAATCCATAAATTTTTGTTGCTGCAATAACATTGGTTTGTAGTGTTGGTAATTCTTTATCCCATTCTAATTTGTAATTTGGGTTTCCTACACCTGAGCTAAATACAATTAAATCTATTGTTTTTAACTCATTTGCTAACTCAGAAAACAATTCTTCATTTGATCTTAAATCTGTAACATCCTGAACTTTAACAATATATTTGTCAGGATTTGTTTCTTTAATTTGTTGTAATAACTTTTCTCTTCTTCCCGTAATTACAACTTTATAATTATCGGCTACTAATAATTTAGCAAGTTCTTTTCCTATTCCTGAGGTTGCTCCAATAATTAATGCGTTTTTCATCATAAATTTATGTACTTTTGGTGTTAAATATACACATTTATATGTTTAGTAAAGGTCAATTAATTTTTGCAGCTCTTTTTATAGTTGTATTTACTATTTCAATGATTTGGAGTTATCGAAAAGATATTAAAATTCATAGAAAATATTATAAAAACACATTTATTGTTGTAATTGCAGTTTTTTTAATTATTGCTATATTTACTTTGATTACATTCTCTTTACACTAAAAAACCACTTCAAAAATTGAAATGGTTTTTACCTAAACTTAACAACACTTATTCAATCAACTAGGTTCTATATGAATTAATACATCTCCTATACTATCAATTGTTGATTTCAGTTTATCTTTAAGTTTATGAGCTAATTCATGACCTTCTTCAACAGTAATTGTACCATCAACAACAGCGTGTAAATCTACATGATATTTCATCCCAGATTTGCGAATCAAACATTTCTCCGTATCTAAAATTCCTTCAACTGTTAAAGATATTTCACGTATTTCGGTTATTAAATCATCGTGCAAATTTTCATCCATTATTTCACCTAAAGCAGGTCTGAAAATTAAATAACTGTTGTATAAAATAAATACTGCAGCAAAAAATGCCGCATATATATCTGCATTTTTAAATGCTTCTCCAAATAAGAGAGCCAAAGAAATTCCTATAAATGCAGTTACCGAAGTAATAGCATCACTTCTATGATGCCAAGCATCAGCTTTTAAAGAAGAGCTTTTAGTTTCAATACTTTTTTTTACGACAAAACGATAAGATGCTTCTTTCCAAATAATTATAATTCCTAAAACTATCAATGTCCAAGGTTTTGGCATCTCTCTTGGTTTTCCAAGATGTATAATTCCTTCGTATACAATTATAGTTGCTGAAGTAACTAAAAAGCCTACGACTAAAAATGTAATTAAAGGCTCTGCTTTACCATGGCCGTAAGGATGGTTTTTATCAGCAGGTTTATTAGCGTATTTTAAGCCCAATAATACCAAAATTGAAGCGAAAATATCTGTGGTAGATTCAATTGCATCTGCAATTAAAGCATATGAATTTCCTAAAACACCTGCCAAGCCCTTAATAATAGCCAAAAGAATATTTCCAATAATACTAAAATATGAGGCGTTTATGGCTGTTTGATTTTTACTCATTAACTCTTTTTAATTCGTGTCTGGTAACGTGGTATAACGTTTTGCATAATCTAACATTTGTGTTGCAAAATCTGTTGGTTGGGTTACTTTAATAGCTATTATATTACCCGCAGCATCTTTTTCGGCAACTAGTACTGGATTTACAAATCCACTATATGGTGCCGATTTAAATTTACTGTTACGTTCCAATACTTCTTTATGAATTGCCTGATCTACTTTAACTCCGTATGTTTCAACCAATGCCTTTCCTGCTTCAAAATCTCCTTCAGATTTAATGCGTTGTATTTCTCTTAATAAATCTCCAAACAACGTTCTCAATTTAGCATAATCTCTAATTACAAAGTACGTTTTATTGTTTTTTACTACTTTTTCAATTACATGGTCTTTTTTACCTTTTTCAAAGACCCAAGAGGCAACCAATTGTCTATTTCTCATATGAGCCTCTTCAATATCATCTCCTAAATTTAAACGAATTAATTGTGTAATTAGGCCATTTCGAATGTATCCATCATAAGCTGCTTTTCCTATTCCTGCTGCATTTGGTGAAAGTTTCATTTCAACCAATTTTTCATCGGGTAAGTAATATAAACCAACTAAATCTGCCCGTGCTTCTTCTAGGGTTGAAGAATAGTTTTTCAAGGTTTCTTTTGGCTGACCAACTCCTGGGTTAATTTTGCCACTGGCATGCCCTATAACTTCGTGTAAAGCAGTATGCAATTTATCGGCTAAATGTCCATATTTTATTTCAGCATTAACCTCAGCTTCATCAAAAGCAAATTCTTTTAACTTATCGGTTCCACCAGCCTGATTGTAAGCTTCAATGAGGTTTCCTAATGAAACTGATTTTGATCCATGTTGCTGACGAATCCAATTGTTATTTGGTAAATTAACCCCAATTGGTGTTGAAGGTGAAGCATCTCCTGCTTCTGAAGCTACATTAACTGTTTTGTAAGAAACACCTACCACATTTTTCTTTTTATAATTATCATCAATCGTTGAATTATCTTCAAACCATTGTGCATTTTTTGATACAACTGCCATTTTTTTTGACATATCAAAATCTTTAATTTGAACAATTGTTTCATACGATCCTCTAAAAGCTTTCGGATCGTTGTATACTTCAATAAAACCATTTATGTAATCAATATCACCTTCGGTACTTGTTGCCCAAACAATATTATAATCGTCCCAAATTTTTAAATCTCCTGTTTTGTAATATTCAATTAATAATTTAAGAGCTTTTGCCTGTTTTTCATTTTCAGCCACCGTAACTGCTTTTTCTAACCAAAAAACAATTTTCTCTATGGCTTTACCATACATTCCATCAACTTTCCATACTTTTTCCTCTATGGTACCATCCTCGTTTTTTATCAATTTAGAGTTCAACCCGTATTCAATTGGAGTTGCATCATTTTTATCAATTTTTGAAGCATAAAATGCATCTACATCTTGTTCTGTTATATTTGGTGAATAAAAATTAACAGCTGAACCTTTCAACAACCCTTTAGAAGCATCTAAATTTACTTTCTTTGCATCAGCATCATTAAAAATAACATCGTACGCTTCTCCGGCAAGCTTTGTATTTGTTTCTTTTAATAAAACATCCAAATATTCCTGTGAAAATGCTGGTTTAAATTTATCATTTGAATAGTGGTGATGTATTCCATTTGAAAACCATATTCTTTTTAAATACGTTTCAAAATTCTTCCAATCACCAGTTGTTTTATCTCCTTTATAGTTGGTGTAAATATGTTCTAATGCACGTCGTATTTTTAAGTTGTGTCTATAATTTTGATCATACATAATATCACGGCCAACCATACCTGCTTGAGATAAATAATACACCAATTCTTTTTGTTTTAATGAAAGTTCCTCAAAACCCGGAATTTGATATCGCAATATTTTTACATCTGCAAATTGCTCAACTTCATATTTAAAAGGTGCTTGAGCTTCTTTATTATTTTTATTCTCTTTTGTATTATCTGAACAAGAAAATAAAACTGAAGTCATCAACATTACTATTAAGAAATATTTAATTTTCATTTTTTATTAATTTAATTTTAAGCATCAAATTTAATGATTTTAAAATGATTATTTTAGTAATTTAGCAATAAGCCAACTTAAAAACTGTTCTAAATGAGATTTTTAAAATACATCTTCTTTTTACTCCTTATTATAATAATTGGAGTATCTATTTACATTGCTACTTTAGATGGAAGTTATAATATTAAACAATCAAAAGTAATAAAAGCACCTATTGAAGTCGTTTTTAATACTGTAAATGATTTTAAAAGTTGGAAAAACTGGGGTCCTTGGTACGAAATAGATTCAACAATTGTGGCTTCATATCCTAAAGTTACTTCTGGAGTTGGGGCATCCTACTCTTGGAGTGGAACAGATGGTAATGGCTCTATAAAAACGCTATCTTTAATTCCAAATAAAGAAATTATCCAACAAATTGATTTTGGGACTGGAAGTACTCCTGAAGTTTACTGGTTATTTACCAGTAACGATAATGGCACTGAAATTACTTGGGGAATGAAAGGTAAAAGTAATTTTATGGAAAAATTGTACTGGCTTACCCAAGGTGGTATTGAAAAAAATATGACACCTATGTATAAAAGAGGTCTTGAATTATTAAACAATTATATTTTAAAAGAATTAGAAAAACACACCATTGAAATAAAAGGTGTGGTGGATTATGGCGGTGGCTATTATTTATATCAAACTACCTCTAGCAAAATAAATGACTTTGGAGTGAAAATGAATAAGATACTTACTATGATTTTAGATTATATGAAAAACAATGATATTGATGCTTCAGGAAAACCATTTACCATAACACACCAATGGGATGAAGAAAACAAAACAACCATGTTTTCCACCTGTGTTCCTGTTAAAGAGCGAATTATTACAACTGAAGATATTTTAACAGGTTTTTTAAAACCTCAAAAAACCTTTAAAACAATTCTTAAAGGCGATTATAAATTTTCTTATGAAGCATGGCAAACCGCATTTAAGGCCTTAAAAGAACAAGGGCTTATTGAAACACTAGGTGGTGAGCCTTTTGAAGTTTATACCGTTGGCCCACGTGAAAATATAAACCCTTCGAAATGGGTTACAGAAATTTACATACCTATAAAATAATTTTTATACTTCACTATATCTAAAACAATCAATTATATGGTCATTTACCATGCCTGTTGCTTGCATATGAGCATATATTACTGTTGGCCCTACAAACTTAAATCCACGCTTTTTTAAATCTTTAGAAATAATATTTGAGAGTGCTGTTGTTGCAGGAATTTCACTTAAATTTTTCCAATTATTTATAATTGGTTTACCATTGGTAAAACTCCAAATATAGTTTGAAAATGAATCAAATTCTTTCTGAATTTTTATAAATGCAATTGCATTTGAAATGGTTGCTCTTATTTTTAATTTATTTCTAATAATTCCGGTATTTTGAATTAATTCTTCAAATTTAACTTCATTATAGGTTGCTATTTTATTATAATTAAAATTATCAAAAGCGTTTCTAAAATTCTCTCGTTTTTTTAAAATTGTAATCCAGCTTAAACCCGCTTGAAAAGTTTCTAAAACTAAAAATTCAAACAATTTGGCATCATCATAAACAGGCACACCCCACTCTGCATCATGGTATGCAACATAAAGTGGATTATCTCCACACCAACTACAACGTATTTTACTCATATCCTATTTGTAAATTAGTTTTTCAAGTTATCATAAAAATTTTGTATATTAAAATTGGAATGATTTTTGTCTCTTAACATAATCTTAAAACAACTAATTATGAGAACTTTAATTTACTTTTTTACAATTAGTTTATTTATTATTGGTTGTTCTACAACTACAAAAACAGTAACAACAAATAATACTAAACTACCTGAAGAAGCGGTAGTAATTGCTAATGACAGCCTAGAATATGAAATTATCATTATTGATTTGGGATTTAAACTGTATTTAAATACCATTGCAAAACCTGCTAATTATTACTCTCAAAAGTATTACGAAACAAAAAATCAATTTTATGTTACTAGATGGAATATTAGGGCGCAAAACCCTTTAAGGTATGATGATTCTATTTATGAAAACATAATAGATTATGATTTTAATACTGATTACGGGCTCGATGTAAACTACAAACTTTACAACTACTTTAAATTTGTTGAGTATAAATATCACCAAGTATTTTAATTTTTATAAATAAAAGAGACTGTCTGAAAAGTATAATTTAATGTCATATTGAGCTTGTCGAAATATTTTAACACATTGATAATCAGTATCAGTTTCGATAAGCTTAATCTTAAAAATTAAAATACACGTACTTTTCAGGCAGCCTCTTTAAAGTTATTTATTAATTAATTTATAATTGAGGACCTGCATCTACCAATGCTTTTCCATCTTCATTATCTGTATATTTTTCAAAATTTTCAATAAATAAACTGGCTAATTTTTTAGCTTTTTCAGTCCATTCATTTACATTTTCATAAGTATCTCTTGGATCTAAAATAGCCGAATTAACTTCTGCTAATTCAAGTGGAACTTCTAAATTAAAAATTGGAATTGTTTTTGTTTCAGCTTTTTCAATTGATCCATCTAAAATACGATGTATAATTGCCCTTGTATCTTTAATTGAAATTCTTTTCCCCGTTCCATTCCATCCTGTATTCACTAAATAAGCTGTTGCATTGTGAGCATCCATTTTTTCAACTAATTCATGTCCGTATTTGGTAGGGTGCAATGATAAAAATGCCTCTCCAAAACAGGCCGAAAATGTAGGAGTTGGCTCGTTAACACCTCTTTCTGTTCCAGCTAGTTTGGCCGTAAATCCAGATAAGAAGTGATACTTAGTTTGTTCGTGCGTTAACTTAGAAACTGGTGGCATAACGCCAAATGCATCAGCTGTTAAAAAAATAACTTTAGATGCATGGCCGGCTTTTGATATAGGTTTAACAATATTTTCAATATGATATATTGGATAAGAAACCCGTGTATTTTGAGTTGCTGATCCATCTGCAAAATCAATTTTACCTTTAGCATCAACTGTAACATTTTCTAACAGTGCATTCTTTTTAATTGCTCCGTAAATTTCTGGTTCAGCATTTTTGTCTAAACTAATTGTTTTGGCATAGCAACCTCCTTCAAAATTAAAGATTCCTTCACTATCCCATCCATGTTCATCGTCACCAATTAACTCACGTTCCGGATCTGTTGATAAGGTTGTTTTCCCAGTTCCTGACAAGCCAAAAAATACTGCTACATCTCCATCTTTTCCTTTATTTGCAGAGCAGTGCATAGCCGCAATACCTTGTAAAGGAAGATAGTAATTCATCATTGCAAACATTCCTTTTTTCATTTCTCCACCATACCAAGTTCCTCCAATTACCTGCATTTTTTCAGTCATGTTAAAAACCGTAAAGTTTTCAGAATTCAAACCTTGTTCTTTCCAGTTTGGATTTGTTGCTTTTGATCCGTTTAAAACCACAAAATCTGGCTCTCCAAAACGCTCTAATTCTTCGTCAGTTGGACGAATAAACATATTTTTAACAAAATGTGCCTGCCAAGCAACTTCCATGATAAATCGCACTTTTAAACGAGTATCTTCATTTGCACCGCAAAAAGCATCAACTACATATAACTTTTTATTAGAAAGTTGTGTAGCAACCAAGCCTTTTAACTCATTCCAAACAGCTGGAGTAGTTGGCTTATTATCGTTTTTTGCTTTTTCTGAAGTCCACCATATACTATCTTTAGTTATCGTATCTTCTACAATAAATTTATCTTTTGGTGAACGACCTGTAAATATTCCTGTTTTTACATTTACAGCTCCAAGTTCTGTTAAATATCCTTTTTCAAACCCATTTAAACTTGGGTTTAATTCTTCTTTATAAAGCTCATCATATGAAGGATTATAACTAATTTCTTTAATATCTTTAATTCCTAAATTATTCAGCGAAACAAGTATTGACTCTTTAATAACTTTCATTATTCTTTTATATGGACGTTAATATTTATATAATTCTATTCAAATTTAAGCATAAACTATGCGTATCAATTATGATTTTTATCAGGTAATTTTATAATTTACGATAACGTTTTCCTTCTCTCTTTTCACTTTTTATTAATTTATTTTTTAAACAACTTGTTGTATCGAAAACGTTTTCGTAAAAAAATTAAAAAAAACTTATCAATTATTTCTTATAAAATTTTTGGCTAAAGTATGTTTATTTGTTTAAGACAACAAACATTTTAAATTGATTTTTAACTAATTATTGCAATTTATCTTTCTTCCAAAAAGAGAATGATATTTTTAACCAACCTATAATAAAAAAGATTCCACCTAACGGAGTTACAAACCAAATACTTTTAGCATTTACCCCAAAAGTTATGGCGTATATTGATCCTGAAAAGAATAAAATACCTATAAAAAACAAATAGCTTATAGTGTTTTTAGTTTTCTCATTAAATTTTGAATAGGTGTTAACAAATAACAGTACAATTACATGATACATTTGGTAACGAACTGCTGTTTCAAAACTTTTCAACTCTGTTACACTTAAAATTTCTTTTAAGCTATGAGCTCCAAAAGCCCCTAAAATAATTGTTAATGCACCTATTAATGATGCAATTACTAAGTTTTTATTCATTTTTTAACTGTTTATAAAGTGTTATTTAAACGTATAATAATAGTCGAGGTAATAATTTGTATATTTAATTTAAATTCAAAAATATGGAAAATAATTCTGACACACTAGTCACCGTTTTAACAGCCAGTTTAATTCATGAAATTCACATTGCAAAATCACTTTTAGCCAATGAAGAAATAAACAGTTTTATTTTTGATGAAAACATAATAACTACCATTGGAACTGCTTTTGTTGACGGCTACAAACTCAAAGTAAATGTTCATGATTTTGACAAGGCCAAACAACTATTATTAAGCTTAGATACTGATAATAATTAATAACATTATCGCTAAATTAATGTTTTAAATTTGTATTTTCGTCAATCAAATAAATCCTTAAACATACAAAAATGAGAAACATTTTGTTAATTGGTGCAGGTAGATCATCCTCATCTTTAATAACGTATTTACTTAATAAATCCACTGTCGAAAATTTACATATCACCATTGCTGATATTTCATTAAAAAATGCTGAAAATAAAATTCAAAATCATAAAAATGGTACGGCTTTAGAACTAGATATTTTTAATGAAACCGAGCGGCACACAGCTATTAAACACGCAGACATTGTAATTTCAATGCTACCCGCACATTTGCATTTAAATATTGCTAAAGATTGCTTAACCTTTGGGAAAAATATGGTTACCGCTTCATATATTTCAAAAGAAATGAAAGAATTAAATGACGAAGCTGTTGAAAAGAACTTGATTTTTATGAATGAAATTGGGTTGGATCCCGGAATAGACCATATGAGTGCTATGCAAGTAATAGACTCTATTAGGGAAAAAGGAGGCAAAATGCTGCTTTTTGAATCGTTTACTGGCGGTTTAGTCGCTCCCGAAAGTGACGACAATTTATGGAATTATAAATTTACTTGGAACCCTAGGAATGTTGTTTTAGCTGGGCAAGGTGGTGCAGCAAAATTTTTACAAGAAGGAAGGTATAAATACATACCTTATCACAAATTATTTAGACGTACAGAAATATTACATATTGAAGGATATGGAAAATTTGAAGGATATGCTAACAGAGATTCCTTAAAATATAAAAGTGTTTATAATTTAGACGATATTTTAACCTTATACAGGGGAACTATTAGACGGGTTGGTTATTCTAGAGCCTGGAATATTTTTGTTCAATTGGGAATGACTGATGATAGCTACACCATTGAAGATTCTGAAAATATGAGTTATCGTGATTTTACAAATTCTTTTTTGCCATACAACCCAAATGATTCTGTAGAATTAAAATTACGCCACTGTTTGAAGATTGATCAGGATGATATTATTTGGGAAAAACTACTTGAATTAAACATTTTTAGTCCTACAAAAAAAGTGACATTAAAAAATGCAACACCAGCTCAAATACTTGAAAAAATACTGAAAGATAGCTGGACTTTGAAAGAAGATGATAAAGATATGATTGTGATGCAACATCTTTTTGGTTATGAATTAAATGGTAAAAAACATCAAATTGAAAGTAGTATGGTTTGCATAGGTGACAATCAAACATATACAGCAATGGCTAAAACAGTTGGCTTACCTGTTGCTATAGCTACTTTAAAAATTCTCAACAAAGAAATTAAAACTCCTGGTGTACAAATTCCAATCAATAAAGAAGTTTACGAGCCAATACTTAAAGAATTAGAAGAAAATGGTATTATTTTTACTGAAAAGAACATGCCATATCTAGGATATAAACCTGAGAATGTTGGTGCCTAAATTTTAGGTTGTAGAAAGGATTTCTATCTAAAAATCTAATTGAAAAGCGAAAATATAAAAACTTCTTTTTTTATACTAACTAGTTTTTATATTTATAATTTATGCGAACATTTAAAGACACTCACAGTTTGTGTTTATTCTTCGCGAGAGAATATAGTTTGATGATTGTTAGTAAAAAATTAATATTCCATCATAATTATTAAACGTCTTAACTTTCCTTAAACTTAGTTAAAAATTGATATTGATATTTACGGTTTTACCATAATTTTTTAAAAAATAATTTTGTAATTTACTATTCCAAAATTTTAGACTATGAAAAATACAATCGTTTTTTTAATTGCTTTTTTTCTACTATCACCATCAATAAAAGCAAGTACTATAAATTTAGTACCTCCA
>JAKIVA010000031.1 GCA_021647265.1 Lutibacter sp. | reverse complement strand
ATGTGCTTGGATTTTGATAACCTACGGTACATATTTCACCGTTTTCATTAATTTGAATTTCATATTCGTGAGTTTCTAAATCCATCCATTCAGCTAAATCATCGTAACCATTTGCAACAGAAAATGCAGTAGTAATTGCATCTGTAACATAATTATTTTCGCATACATTGTTAGTTGGATCATTATCGTTGTCACAACTAAACATAAAAAGGGTAATAAAAAGTAGTAGTAAATTGTTTTTCATTTTATAAGTTTTATCGCAATGTAACAAATATTACATAGCAAAACAAGCAACCTTATTTTCTTATGAAAGAAAAGAATTTGGAGTATAAATATTTAAGTTTCTTATAAAAACAATTACAATAAACCTAAACAATCTCATAAAGAGAATGTTGAGGTTTTTGTTTTTAGAGTGTACACATTTGTGAACATTTTTTAAATGCAGAAGGCAAATCAATTGTTAGTATATGTAAATTAGTAGCACCTTAGATTTAGATATACTATTTATTTTGTAGTTCAATGTTTTTTGATAAATACCAATTAATCTATTTTTTCCATGTTTTTATACTTCTCTGATTTCCAAAAATCTTGATAAGAATACATTAATTCTTCTGACATTTCCATCCATTTTACACGTCCCGTTCTAATGGCTTTTCTCAATTTGCTAAATCGTTTTTTAGAAAGTGGTAACTTCATGTTGTTTAAATCTAATTTTTCCATGGTGTTATTGTTATTTAAGTTATACAATCATTGTTATTAATAACTTCCAAAATTACCTCCAAGTCTTCATAAGAAAAGACTTAAAATTATGCGGTTTTTATAAAATTATACTTTTGGTTATAGTGTAATTAAACACTAAAAAGTTACATGGAGTTTTAAACGAATAGGTTTTGGCAGATGCTTAATATAACATGTTTTTTTCAGAATTGCAAATTTTAAGCTATATATATGCTTAATTATTAGTGGTTTAGTATTAATTTAAGAGAGACTTTCTTAAAATGTTTGATGAAACAGACTTGCAAATTAAATAGAATTTAAAATTTTAGCTTATAGCAACTGTTAAGATTCCTTAGAATACTAAAAAGAAATTATAACTTTTTAATCGTTTGGTATAAAAAGAAAAATTAAATAATAAATCATTATTTTCGCAGTATATACAATTTGTTGGTTGTAATAGTGTTATCCAATAAGTTTAGTCAAAACAGATATCAATGAAAGGAATTATTTTAGCAGGAGGCACAGGAACTCGTTTGTATCCAATTACCAAAGGAACCTCAAAACAATTATTGGCAATTTATGATAAACCAATGATTTACTATCCACTTTCTGTATTAATGCTTTCAGGAATAAAAGAAGTATTGATAATTTCTACACCACAAGATTTGCCAAATTTTAAAAAATTATTAGGTAATGGGAGTGCATTGGGAATGCAGTTTTCATATAAAGAACAACCGTCACCAGACGGATTGGCACAAGCGTTTATTTTAGGTGAAGATTTTATTGGTAATGATGATGTTTGTTTAATTTTGGGAGATAATATTTTTTATGGAGCAGGTTTTGAAGGGCTATTAAATGATGCCGTTTTAACAGTAACAAATGAACAAAAGGCTACAATTTTTGGTTATTATGTTAAAGATCCAAAAAGATATGGAGTAGCTGAATTTGATACAAATGGAAATGTACTTAGCATTGAAGAAAAACCAATACATCCCAAAAGTGATTACGCGGTAGTTGGTCTCTATTTTTACCCTAATAGTGTAGTTGAAATAGCCAAAAATATAAAACCCAGTGCAAGAGGTGAGTTGGAAATAACAACAGTAAATCAAACCTATTTAAAACAAAACAAGTTAAAAATGAAAATGATGGGGCGTGGTTTTGCCTGGTTAGATACAGGTACGCAAGATTCATTATTAGAAGCATCAAATTTCATTCAAACTATTGAAAAGAGGCAAGGACTAAAAGTAGCTTGTATTGAAGAAATTGCCTTTGAAAAAGGATATATTAATGAGAAACAATTAATAAAATTAGCTAAAGAATATAAAAATAATGAATATGGGGAGTACTTGTTAAATTTGGCTAAAGTGAAAGAGTAAGATGTAAAGGAGAAAGTAGAAAGAAGTTAGAAATTTACCGACCTCGAAGGAGTATAATGTAATAGCGTATCAACTTCTAAAATCGGCAACATCCGTTGGTACAAATTATAAAGAAGCTCAAGGAGCAGTTTCAAAAGCTGATTTTTTTAATAAAGTTGGAATTGCTTTAAAAGAAATGAGAGAAACAAATTATTGGATTAGAATTATAATTGAAATATAGGATGGAACTAATAATTGGGGTATTTTAAAAGCAGCATCAAAAGAATTCATGAATATTTTAGGTTCAATACATTCAAAAAACCTCCAAAAAATGATAAAATGAACTTTTTAAACGTTGTACTTTCTCCTTTAAACTTAATTAATGAAATTTATAAAAACTGAAATACCCGATGTGGTTTTGTGCAAACCAACTGTTTTTAACGATGAAAGAGGCTACTTTTTTGAATCGTTTAAAAAAGATGAATTTGAAAATTTTATAGGCTATTCAGTAAATTTTTGCCAAGACAATGAAGCTAAATCAACAAAAGGAGTGTTGAGAGGGTTACACTATCAATTACCACCTTTTGCACAAGCTAAATTGGTAAGGGTTGTAAAAGGAAGCGTATTGGATATTGTTGTAGATATTAGAAAAAAATCACCCACTTATGGGAAACATATTGCCGTTGAAATTAGTGAGGAAAATAAATATCAGCTATTTATACCAAAAGGATTTGCACACGGATACGTGGTGTTAAGTAATGAGGCTATTTTTACATATAAAGTAGATAATTATTACAATAGGGAAACAGAAAGAGGAATTATTTACAATGATAATTTTTTAGGAATTGATTGGAAATTACCAGCAAATAAGCTTATAATCTCTGCAAAAGATAAACAGCAACCTTTGTTTAAAAATGCAGATGTTTTTGAGAATAATAAAATGTATTAAATGATTCACGTGCTAGTTACAGGCTCAAAAGGGCAATTAGGATTAGAATTAGCGAGTTTAAAAAGTAATTTTTTAAACTATAACTTTTTTTTCACAGATAAAAGTCAGTTAGATATTACCAATTTTAAAGCAGTTTCAACTTATATTTTAAAAAATAAAATTGAGGTACTTATAAACTGTGCTGCGTATACCAATGTTGATAAAGCAGAAGAAGAACAAGATTTAGCAAATGAAATTAACCATTTGGCTGTGAAAAATTTAGCTGAGATAGCTAAAAAACACCAATTAAAACTCATACATATTTCAACCGATTATGTTTTTGACGGGAGTTCAAGCGCACCTTATACCGAAAATGAAAGCACCAATCCTCAAAATGTATATGGAATTACAAAATTAAATGGAGAAAAAGCACTGTTAAAAGTAAATCCACCAAATGCTGTAATCATAAGAACTGCTTGGTTGTACTCATCATTTGGTGAAAATTTTGTAAAAACAATATTGAGATTAAGTACTGAAAAAGAAAGTATCTCAGTAGTTTCAGACCAAATAGGGACACCAACGTATGCAAATGATTTGGCGAAAGCTATTTTACAAATGCGGCCTTTAATCAAAAATAACGGAGTTCAAATTTATCATTATACAAATGAAGGAAAATGTAGCTGGTTTCAATTTGCAGAAGAAATTATAAAACTTTCTAAAAATAAGTGTGAAGTTATACCGGTTTCTTCTTCAACATATAATTCGAAAGCAAAAAGACCAAATTTTAGCTTGTTAAACACAACAAAAATACAACAAGAATTTGGTGTGAAGATTCCACAATGGAAAGATGCTCTAGCAGTATGTATGGAGCAGATTAAAACCAAAGCAACAAACGAAGACTAAAACTAAAACGTATTTAGAACTACAAGGAAAGTCTTTGTCTTTGGTCTTCGTCATTGTTTTTCAGTAGGTCACTGAGCCCTTCGACTATTGCTCAGGACAGGCGTAGTCGAAGTGTTGCTCTATACTTTTCCAAGACAGCACAACTAACAACCACCCGGCGTAGTAATTTGTTTGTTTAAGGCTATCGTAAAAGCCTTTGTTTCACTCAAAGTTATTGTAAACGTGAGTTCGACTTAAAAAATGCAGATACTAAAGAAAACGATATTAATTATCAGAGCACTTTGTTAGGTTGAGCGCAGTCGAAAGGTTTTTTAAATAGGTTTCGACTGCGATCAAGGTGACATTAGCGTTTTAATTTTATATTTAAAATATGGATTATAACCAATTGAAGTACCCGTTGTAAAAACTCTTCCTCAAAATCTTTAAAATTCATAATAAAAAACTAAATTTGGCTAAAAAGTAAAAAACACATGAAAAACTTTGCATTAATAGGAGCCAGTGGGTATGTGGCTCCACGTCATATGAAAGCAATCAAAGAAACGGGTAATAATTTGATTGCAGCACTTGATAAGTTTGATAGTGTAGGGGCGATGGATAGTTATTTTCCTAATGCAGATTTTTTTACAGAGTTTGAACGTTTTGACAGGCATATTTCTAAATTAACACACGAACAAAATATACCATTAGATTATGTGAGTATTTGTACCCCTAATTATTTACACGATGCACATATTCGTTTTGCTTTACGGCAAGAAGCTGATGCTATCTGTGAAAAACCACTGGTATTAAACCCTTGGAATATTGATGCTTTGGCTAAAATAGAACAAGAAACAGGGCAAAAAGTATACAATATACTGCAACTAAGAGTGCATCCAAGTATTGTTGCATTAAAAGAAAAAATTGCCAACGGTCCTAAAGATAAAGTATACAATGTAGATTTAACTTATATAACCTCTCGAGGTCATTGGTATTACACTTCGTGGAAAGGAGATGTAACAAAATCAGGTGGAATTGCTACCAATATAGGTGTCCATTTTTTTGATATGCTATCGTGGATTTTTGGTGAGTTAAAACAAAATGTAGTTCATATAAACACACATGACCGTTCAGCAGGTTATTTAGAGTTTGAAAAAGCAAGAGTACGCTGGTTTTTAGCTATTAATTACGATGTGTTACCCAATAAAATAAAAGCGAAAGGGCAACGTACTTACCGGTCTATTACTATTGAAGGTGAAGAACTGGAATTTAGTGGTGGTTTTACAGACCTTCATACCATTTCGTATCAAGAGATTTTGAAAGGAAATGGTTACGGATTAGAAGCACCGCGTCAAGCTATAGAAATTGTACATAGCATAAGGCATGTGACTCCAATTGGAGCAAAAGGAGAGTTTCATCCATTTGTAAAAAAACCATTAGTAAAGCATCCGTTTGAAAGGTAAAGTATAGCTCTCCTAGCACCTTTTATTTAGCAGTTCTTTTATGGTATATGCTTTTTTGTAATGCTATAACCAAAAGGCTCCTTTAAAACCAGCTTCATCTTAGTTAAACTAAAGAAAAATCTTTTGTCTTTTCCCTTTAAAACGGTACCTTTATCGCTCGTCTAAATAAAATAAAGTTTAAAATATTAAACAAGTGTAATAGCAGTTTTTAAGCAATAAAATAATTAGTTGTCAGTTATTGCATCATCATAAAAATAGTAAATAACACATTATATGAAATCAATATTAGTAACAGGAGGAGCAGGATTTATAGGTTCTAATTTAGTGGAGCATTTGGTAAATAAATATCCAGATTATAATATTGTTAATATAGATTTATTGACCTATGCAGGAGATTCAGAAAACCTAAAATCTGTTGAGAAAGCACCAAATTATACTTTTGTTCATGGAGATATTTGCGATAGAGATTTAATAGAACGTGTTTTTCACCATTATTACATTCATGGAGTTATTCATTTAGCTGCTGAATCCCACGTAGATAACTCTATTGATGGGCCAGAAATATTTATTAAAACCAATGTAAAAGGAACATTTATACTGTTAGATGTAGCCTATAAATATTGGATGGAAAAACCTTTTGTTTATAAAAAAGGATTTGAAGGGAATAAATTTTTACACGTTTCAACCGACGAAGTATATGGTAGTTTAGGCAAAACGGGTTTGTTTACAGAAAAAACACCGTATGCTCCAAACTCTCCTTACAGTGCCTCAAAAGCAGGTAGTGATATGATTGTGCGTAGTTACCACCACACTTATGGTATGAATACTGTAATTACCAATTGTTCCAATAATTACGGCCCAAAACAACACGATGAAAAATTAATACCTACCGTAATTAGAAAAGCACTGGCAGGTGAAAACATTCCAGTTTATGGAGATGGCACAAATATTAGAGATTGGTTGTATGTGTTAGATCATTGTAAGGGAATTGATTTGGCTTTTCATAAAGGTAAAGCTGGAGAAGTGTATAATATTGGAGGTAAAAATGAGCAAAACAATAATTATATTGTAGCTAAAATTTGCGAATTGTTAGATGAGTTGGTTCCTCAAAAAGGAAAAATGTACAAAGATCAAATTACCTATGTAACAGACAGAGCAGGTCATGATTACAGGTATGCCATTGATGCTACTAAAATTGAAAATGAATTGGGCTGGAAAGCCGATGAAAATTTTGACTCAGGTATATTAAAAACTGTTCAATGGTACTTGGATAAGTATAAAGTGAGAAGTGAAAAGTGAAGACCGCACGACAGCAAGACAGCAAGACAAGAAAAGTCTTCGTCACGTCATCCTATGTTTGTAAAATAAAAATAAGTATAAATCAGTAGAAGAATAAATGGAAAAAGAAATTAAAATTGCAATTATAGGGTTAGGATATGTAGGATTGCCTTTGGCTCGTTTATTTGCTACTAAATATGCAGTCATAGGATTTGATATTAATAAAAAACGTGTTGAAGAACTAAAAAAAGGGATTGATGCAACCTTAGAGATTGACAATGAGATGCTACAAAAAGTATTGGTAAAAGCTCCTTCAAGAGTAAAAGGACTGTATTGTACTACCAATATTCAAGATATTGAGCAATGCGACTACTATATAATTACAGTACCAACTCCAGTTGACAGTAATAATAAGCCAGATTTAACACCTTTAGTAAAATCTAGTGAAACCGTTGGTAAAGTACTTACAAAAGGAAACATTGTTATTTATGAATCTACCGTATTTCCGGGTGCTACTGAAGAGGTTTGTATTCCAATTTTAGAAAAAGAATCGGAATTAACATTCAATAAAGACTTTTTTGCGGGGTACTCTCCAGAACGAATTAATCCAGGGGATAAAAAACATACGGTTGAGAAAATTTTAAAAGTAACTTCAGGTTCAACACCTGAAATAGGTAAAAAAGTAAATGAGTTGTATGCATCGGTAATAACTGCAGGAACACATTTGGCTCCTTCAATAAAAGTTGCTGAAGCTGCAAAAGTAATTGAAAATTCACAAAGAGATATCAACATCGCTTTTGTAAATGAGTTGGCAAAAATATTTAATTTACTAAATATTGATACCAATGCTGTGTTAGAAGCTGCTGGTACAAAATGGAATTTTTTAGCATTTAAACCGGGCTTGGTCGGCGGACATTGTATAGGTGTAGACCCATATTATTTAGCACAAAAAGCACAAGAAGTGGGCTATCATCCTGAAATTATTTTAGCGGGAAGAAGAATGAATGATAGTATGGGGCATTATGTGTCATCTGAAGTGATAAAACTGTTTGTTAAAAATGATATAAAAATAAAAGCTGCTAAAATTTTAGTACTGGGAATTACCTTTAAAGAAAATTGTCCCGATGTTCGCAATACCAAAGTCGTTGATGTTATTAAAAATTTAGAAGATTTTGGAACAGAAGTAACTATTTTTGATCCTTGGGCAACACCAAGTGAAGTAATGAAAGAATACGGAATAGAAACGGTTACAAAAATGCCTCAAAACAAGTTTGATGGAATTGTATTGGCGGTAGCCCATAAAGAGTTTTTAGAAATAGACTTCAATAGATATTTAAATGAAAAAGGAATAATTTATGATGTAAAAGGAGTATTGAAAGGAAAAGTTGATGGGAGGTTGTAAGAGTCTTCGACAGGCTCAGACTGACACTCTCAATACAAAGGAATAAAAAGGAAGCTATACATATGAATTTATTAATAAGTAGAATTTAAAATAACAATTAAAGAATGTCACACTGAGTAAACCTGTACTGAGCCAAGCCGAAGTATCGAAGTGTAATAGAACTTGAGAGAGTCTTTGACAAGCTCAGACTGACACTCTCAATACAAAGGAATAAAAAGGAAGCGATACATATGAATCTATTAATAAGTAGAACTTGACAGGGTCTTCGGCAAGCTCAGACTGACGCTCTCAATACAAAGGAATAAAAAGGGAGCCATACATATGAATTTATTAATAAGTAGAACTTGAGAGGGTCTTCGACAAGCTCAGACTGACGCTAAAAAGGTAATTTTGATTAAATTAAGTAGGTGTTATTATTAGAAAATAGAAATATAAGACAAAATGTTACACTGAGCCTGCTTACCGAAGGCTGGCTTGTCTTAGTGCTTAAAAAATAAAGTTGAAGTATTGGATATAATTAAAATAAAAAATAATGAAACAATATTATGTTTACATCGTAAAATGCTCAGATAATTCCTATTACACTGGAATTACTAATAATCTTGAGCGTAGATTAGTAGAACATAACTCCAATAATGATAAATCAACATATACGTTTTCTAGAAGACCAATAAAATTAGTTTGGTTTGAATCATTTACAGATGCAAATCAAGCAATAATGATAGAGAAAAAAATAAAAGGTTGGAGTAGAAAAAAGAAAGAAGCAATGATAAATGAAGATTGGGATAAGCTAATTTTATATTCTAAAAATTATACAGAATATGGGAAGCCGATTATTGAGTCTTCGACAGGCTCAGACTGACACTCTCAATAAAAAGGGAGCTATACATATGAATTTATTAATAAGTAGAATTTAAAATAACAATTAAAGAATGTCACACTGAGTAAACCTGTACTGAGCCAAGCCGAAGTATCGAAGTGTAATAGAACTTGACAGAGTCTTCGACAGGCTCAGACTGACACTCCCAATAAAAAGGGGGCTATACATATGAATCTATTAATAAGTAGAATTTAAAATAACAATTAAAGAATGTCACACTGAGTAAACCTGTACTGAGCCAAGCCGAAGTATCGAAGTGTAATAGAACTTGATAGAGTCTTCGACAAGCTCAGACTGACACTCTCAATAAAAAGGGAGCGATACATATGAATTTATTAATAAGTAGAATTTAAAATAACAATTAAAGAATGTCACACTGAGCCTGTCGAAGTGTAGTTAAACAAACAAAAAATGAACATAACAGTAATAGGTACCGGATACGTAGGATTAGTTTCAGGAACATGTTTTTCAGAAATGGGAAATAAAGTAACCTGTGTTGATATTGATGTGCAAAAAATTCAACACCTTCAACAAGGAATAATTCCTATATATGAACCAGGTTTAGAACCTATGGTTTTAAAAAATATAAAAAAAGGGAATTTATTTTTTACAACAGATTTAAAAATAGCTATAAAAGACACTGAAATTGTATTTATTGCTGTGGGAACTCCTATGGGTGATGATGGTTCGGCAGATCTTCAATACGTATTGGCAGTGGCAAAAGCTATAGGAGAAAATATGCAAAAATCATTGGTTGTAGTTGATAAATCTACGGTACCAGTGGGCACGGCAGACAAGGTGAAAGCAACCATTCAAAAAGAATTAGATAAACGAAAAGAGGTAATTCCTTTTGATGTAGTATCAAACCCTGAATTTTTAAAAGAAGGTGCAGCAATTAACGATTTTATGAAACCAGATCGTGTTATTATTGGTGCAGAAACAGCAACGGCCATAGAAAAAATGAAGCAATTATATGCGCCGTTTTGCATGTCGCACGATCGTTTTATAGTAATGGACATTCGTTCGGCAGAAATGACCAAATATGCTGCCAATGCTATGTTGGCCACTAAAATTTCATTTATGAATGAGATTGCCAATATATGTGAAAAAGTAGGAGCAGATGCTAATATGGTTCGCATAGGAATTGGCTCAGATGAAAGAATAGGGTATAATTTTATTTATCCGGGCTGCGGCTATGGAGGTTCATGTTTTCCTAAAGATGTTAAAGCACTCCAAAAAATAGCACAAGAACACCAGTATGATGCAAAATTAATAAGCAGTGTTGAAGAAGTAAATAATGCTCAAAAACTAGTGATTGCACAAAAAGTTGTACAACGTTTTGGTAAAAATTTATCTGGGAAAACCTTTGCCGTTTGGGGATTGGCATTCAAGCCGGGAACCGATGATATGCGTGAAGCACCGGCCATTTATGTTATTGAAGAATTGGTAAAAAAAGGAGCATCTATTCAGGCATACGATCCAAAAGCAATGGATGAAGCAAAAAATTATTACTTAAAGAACATCGCGAATGTAAATTATGTGACTTCCAAATACCAAGCACTTGAAAATGCAGATGCCTTGGTGTTGTTAACCGAGTGGAAAGAATTTCGTTCACCTGATTTTACAGAGATTAAAAAACTACTAAAAAAGCCCATAATTTTTGATGGTAGAAATCAATACAATGCTTTTAATTTAGAGGCTAAAGGATTTGAGTATTATCAGATAGGGAAGAAGTGAAGTGAGAAGTGAGAAGTGAGAAGTGAGAAGTGAGAAGTGTGTTCTAGAAATCTTTCTAATAATAACAACAGCCCCTAAAACAAGCCTACCTGCTGCTAGTAAGTTCAGGGACACGTTTAATAAAAGAGAACTATTTCAAACGGCCTATCGGTAGTTTCGCGTAAAATTTGCGATGAAGATTTCGTTCAAATTTCAGACTGTTTGAGCATAACGAATTATGAAATAGTTAAAAACCACAAAAGCGAGTTTCTGAAATTTAGAAATCGAATAAAAAATTTAGAGAAAGTATCGTAAGCCTAGACTTTTTTCGTTCTTTTTTGGGCGATGCAAAAAAGGACAAGAAATCAAAAAAATCATCTTTGTCAATATTTAACTAAAACTAAAACTAAAACGTGTATTTGGAACTGTAAGAAAGGTCTTCGTTTTCGTCATTACGAGGAGCGAGGCATAAGCGACGTGGTAATCTGTTTATATGTTAGTTAAAACCATGAGATTGCTTCGTTTCACTAGCAATGACGACTCCCGGCCGCGACAACAAAAGTCTTTGTCTTCGTTAACGTCATCCTATGTTTGTAAAATGAAAAAAGAAAATAAAACCTTACAATATTGGAATTTGATTCCTAAAATGTATATATTTGTACTATGATAAAAAGAGAAGCTGAAAAAATAATTTTATCTCTAGCTGAGCAATTTAAGGCTGTAGCGATTATTGGACCTCGACAATCAGGTAAAACAACATTAGTGCGGTATATTTTTAAAAACAAGCCTTATGTAAATTTTGAAAACCCTGATATTCGGCTTTATGCTATGGAAGATCCTAGAGGTTTTTTATCGAATTACCCAGATGGTGCAGTATTTGATGAGGTACAGCGAGTACCCGAAATATTCTCATATTTACAACAAATTTTAGACGAATCAAATAACAACGGACTCTTTATTATTACAGGGTCAAATAATTTTTTATTGCAAGAAACTATTTCACAAAGTTTGGCGGGTAGAGTTGGGTATCTTAAATTATTACCTTTAACGTTAAATGAAATAAAAGATAATAAAAGTACTGCAAGTCAACTTATTTTTAAAGGATTTTATCCATCATTGTATAGCAACTCCATTAAAAGTTCGCTTTGGTATTCCAATTATATTAACACTTATGTTGAACGTGATGTTCGATTAATAAAAAACATTTCCAATTTAGTAACTTTTGAAAAATTTTTACGCCTTTGTGCAGGTAGAATAGGACAACTTTTAAATATGAATAGTCTGGCTATAGAAATAGGTGTTGACAACAAAACTATTAGTGCATGGATTGGTGTGTTAGAAACAAGTTTTGTATTGTTTAGATTACAACCCTATCATAAAAATTTTAACAAACGAATAGTTAAAATGCCTAAAATTTATTTCTATGATACCGGTTTAGCAGCTGCATTATTAGGAATACAAAATAGTAATCAATTAGATTTACACCCTTTTAGAGGGGCACTTTTTGAAAATATGATTATTGTGGACTTACTTAAAACCAGATTTAATAAAGCTAAAACAAATAATCTTTATTTTTGGAGAGATAATGTTGGAAATGAAATTGATGTATTATTAGATAATGGAGCAACCATTACTCCAATTGAAATTAAGTCAGGGCAAACAGTAACAACCGATTATTTTAAAGGAATAAAATATTGGAACAAATTAACCAAAAAAGAAGGAGGTTATGTGGTATATGGTGGCACTATGGCGCAGAAACGGAGTAATAATATAACCGTTGTGCCCTATTCTAAAATTAATAATATTAATAATGAAGAGTGAAGCCCTTCGACTATCGCTCAGGACAGGCTAGTCGAGGTGCTGACTAGAAATCTTTCGAATATAGCAACAGCCCCTAAAACAAGCAGTAAATTTAGGGAGATGTTTAATGAAAGAGAAGTATTTCAAATGGCCTATCGATAGTTTCGCGTAAAATTTGCGATGAATATTTCGTTCAAATTTCAGACTGTTTGAGCATAACGAATTATGAAATAGTTAAAAACTACAAAAGCGAGTTTCTGAAATTTAGAAATCAAATAAAAAATTTAGAGAAAGTATCGTAAGCCTAGCTTTTTTTGGTTCTTTTTTCAGCAATGCAAAAAAGGACAGGAAATCAAAAAAATCATCTTTGTCAATATTTAACTACAACTAAAACTAAAACTACAACTAAAACTAAAACGTGTATTAGGAACTGTAAGAAAGGTCATTGTCAACTCAACTGTACGACCCCCAGACAGCACAAAAATATATTTCCGTAATTATTCTGCTTGTAATCGAAAAATTAATATAAATATTCATATTTCAATCGAAAAATTAATATATTTGTGAGATGATAGCGCGTGTATTATTAAAAAAAATAAGAAAACAATTGTATAAAGGCAAAGCAATTATACTGTTAGGTCCTCGGCAAGTTGGCAAAACAACACTCTTAAAAGAGCTTTCAAAGCAAGAAAAAGATGTTTTATGGATAAATGCCGATAATATTGAAGATAGAGAACTGTTTAATCAGCCTTCTGCTACAAGACTTAAGGCCATTATAGGGAATTATAAAATTGTTATTGTTGATGAAGCTCAGCGAATAGAAGATATTGGTGTTAAACTTAAATTAATAACAGATGAGTTAAAACATATCCAATTAATTGCAACAGGCTCTTCATCTTTTGAGTTGTCTAATAGTATAAACGAACCACTTACAGGTAGAAAGTTCGAACATCAACTATATCCAATATCATTTGGAGAATTGGTACATCAACATCATTTGTTAGATGAATTAAAAATGTTAAATCATAGATTAATTTACGGCTCTTATCCCGATGTGATTAATAATGCAGGTAATGAAAAAGAGATATTACAACAATTAACAAATAGTTATTTGTATAAAGATATTTTAGAATGGAATAGGATTAAGAAATCTGATAAAATAATTAAACTGTTACAAGCAATATCTTTCCAGGTTGGCAATCAAGTATCTTACCATGAATTGGGGCAAACGGTTGGTTTAAACAGTGAAACAGTTGGGTCTTACATAAATTTATTAGAACAATCTTTTGTTGTTTTTAAATTGAGTTCGTTTAGTAGAAATTTAAGAAATGAATTAAAAAAATCACATAAAATATATTTTTACGATAACGGAGTTCGAAATTCGTTGATAGCCAATTATAATCCTATAAGTTTAAGGAATGATGTAGGTGCCCTATGGGGAAATTACCTTATTAGCGAACGAATAAAATATTGTGAGTATCACAAAATATATAGGAATACCTATTTTTGGAGAACACATTCAGGACAAGAAATTGATTATATAGAAGAGCGTGAAGGAAAGTTATTTGCCTATGAATTTAAATGGAATAAAAATAAAAAAACAAAAATTCCCATTGCCTTTAAAAAAGCGTATGAAAATTATGACTTTAAGGTCATAACTCCTGAGAACTATGAAACGTTTATAAATTAAACCCTTTATCAATCCGACCCCTCGACTGCGCTCAGGATGAAAATAAGAAGTGAGAAGTGAGAAGTATGCCCTGCGAATCTTTCTAATCTAACAACAGCCCCTAAAACAAGCCTACCTGCTGCTAGTAAGTTCAGGGACACGTTTAATAAAAGAGAACTATTTCAAACGGTCTATCGATAGTTTCGCGTAAAATTTGCGATGAATATTTCGTTCAAATTTCAGACTGTTTGAGCATAACGAATTATGAAATAGTTAAAAACCACAAAAGCGAGTTTCTGAAATTTAGAAATCGAATAAAAAATTTAGAGAAAGTATCGTAAGCCTAGACTTTTTTCGTTCTTTTTTGGGCGATGCAAAAAAGGACAGGAAATCAAAAAAATCATCTTCGTCATTACGAGGAGCGAGGCACAAGCGACGTGGTAATCTGTTTATATGTAGTTAAAATCATGAGATTGCTTCGTTTCACTCGCAATGACGACTCCCCAAGCGCCCCAACAAGAAAATTCTTTATCTCACGTGTAATAATCAGTATTTAAAAATAAGAATCTATGATATTAAATATAAATAGAATGATATAAAAATAAGGATAAATATCAATGCAATGATGTAAATATTTAAAATATGTGTCAACTTGTATATATTTTTAGTATTTTTACAAAAAACAAATTATGGAAAATGTAACCCAACAGTTTTACGAAAAATATGCTTCAATGCAAACAAGTAATATAAGAAGTTTTATTGATACTATTGATTGGAACAATAGATTTATTGGAATAAAAGGAAGTAGAGGTGTGGGTAAAACAACATTACTATTACAGTATATCCGATTAAATTTTAAACCAAATAGTACTGTTTTGTATGTTAGCTTAGATAGTTTATATTTTTTAGAAAATAAACTATATGATTTAGCCTATAATTTTTATAAAAGAGGAGGTGAATTTTTGGCGATTGATGAAGTTCATAAATATCCAAATTGGGCTATTGAACTAAAGAATATTTATGATAATATGCCCGATTTACGGGTTGTTTTTACGGGTTCATCATTATTACAGCTCAATAAAGCAAATGCAGATTTAAGCAGGAGGGCTGTAATGTATGTAATGCCGGGTTTATCTTTTAGAGAATTTTTAAAATTTGAAACTAAAATTAACTTTAAAGCCTATACTATTGAAGAGCTTTTAAAGCATCATATAGAAATAGCGATTGATATTAAGCAAAAAATAAAACCTTTAAAATATTTTGATAATTATTTAGATTACGGATACTATCCATTTTATCTTGAAAATAAAGAATCTTTTCATCAAAAACTTAGTGAAATATTATTAACAGTATTAGAAGTTGACATTCCACAATATGCACATATTCAAACTTCTAATATAATATACCTCAAAAAATTACTAGCTGTTATTAGCAATTCAACGCCATTTAAGCCCAATATGAACTCGTTAAGTGAAAGAACAGGAATTAGTTTAAATACTATGAAATTATATTTAAAATTATTATCAGATGCAGAACTGTTACAATTGTTATATGTTGAAAATAAAGGGATTAATAGTTTAAATAAACCTGAAAAAATATTTTTAAATAATTCAAATTTAATGAAGAATCTTAGTTTGAATGCTAATACAGGAAATATAAGAGAAACGTTCTTTTTTAATCAACTTAGTAAAAAAAACAACGTAAATGCATCAAAAAACACAGACTTTTATGTAAATGAAAAATATTCATTTGAAATTGGAGGGAAAAATAAGTCTCGAAAACAACTAAAAAATATTAATAATTCTTATGTGGTAAAAGATAATATAGAAATAGGATCTAATAATAGTATTCCACTTTGGTTATTTGGTTTTTTATATTAAATTTTTATCAATGTTTAACTAAAACGTGTATTAGGAACTGTAAGAAAGGTCTTCGTCTTCGTCATACTCAGCCTGCCTCGTCGGCAGACAGGCTCGACTAGAAATCTTTCTAATAATAGCAACAGCCCCTAAAACAAGCAGTAAATTTTGGGAGACAACTTTTAATGAAAGAGAAGTATTTCAAACGGTCTATCGATAGTTTCGTGTAAAATTTGCGATGAAGATTTCGTTCAAATTTCAGACTGTTTGAGCATAACGAATTATGAAATAGTTAAAAACCACCAAAGCGAGTTTCTGAAATTTAGAAATCGAATAAAAAATTTAGAGAAAGTATCGTAAGCCTAGACTTTTTTCGTTCTTTTTTGGGCGATGCAAAAAAGGACAGGAAGTCAAAAAAATCATCTTTGTCAATATTTAACTAAAACTAAAACTAAAACGTGTATTTGGAACTGTAAGAAAGGTCTTCGTTTTCGTCATTACGAGGAGCGAGGCATAAGCGACGTGGTAATCTGTTTATATGTTAGTTAAAACCATGAGATTGCTTCGTTTCACTAGCAATGACGACTCCCGACCGCGACAACAAAAGTCTTTGTCTTCGTTAACGTCATCCTATGTTTGTAAAATGAAAAAAGAAAATAAAACCTTACAATATTGGAATTTGATTCCTAAAATGTATATATTTGTACTATGATAAAAAGATAAGCTGAAAAAATAATTTTATCTCTAGCTGAGCAATTTAAGGCTGTAGCGATTATTGGACCTCGACAATCAGGTAAAACAACATTAGTGCGGTATATTTTTAAAAACAAGCCTTATGTAAATTTTGAAAACCCTGATATTCGGCTTTATGCTATGGAAGATCCTAGAGGTTTTTTATCGAATTACCCAGATGGTGCAGTATTTGATGAGGTACAGCGAGTACCCGAAATATTCTCATATTTACAACAAATTTTAGACGAATCAAATAACAACGGACTCTTTATTATTACAGGGTCAAATAATTTTTTATTGCAAGAAACTATTTCACAAAGTTTGGCGGGTAGAGTTGGGTATCTTAAATTATTACCTTTAACGTTAAATGAAATAAAAGATAATAAAAGTACTGCAAGTCAACTTATTTTTAAAGGATTTTATCCATCATTGTATAGCAACTCCATTAAAAGTTCGCTTTGGTATTCCAATTATATTAACACTTATGTTGAACGTGATGTTCGATTAATAAAAAACATTTCCAATTTAGTAACTTTTGAAAAATTTTTACGCCTTTGTGCAGGTAGAATAGGACAACTTTTAAATATGAATAGTCTGGCTATAGAAATAGGTGTTGACAACAAAACTATTAGTGCATGGATTGGTGTGTTAGAAACAAGTTTTGTATTGTTTAGATTACAACCCTATCATAAAAATTTTAACAAACGAATAGTTAAAATGCCTAAAATTTATTTCTATGATACCGGTTTAGCAGCTGCATTATTAGGAATACAAAATAGTAATCAATTAGATTTACACCCTTTTAGAGGGGCACTTTTTGAAAATATGATTATTGTGGACTTACTTAAAACCAGATTTAATAAAGCTAAAACAAATAATCTTTATTTTTGGAGAGATAATGTTGGAAATGAAATTGATGTATTATTAGATAATGGAGCAACCATTACTCCAATTGAAATTAAGTCAGGGCAAACAGTAACAACCGATTATTTTAAAGGAATAAAATATTGGAACAAATTAACCAAAAAAGAAGGAGGTTATGTGGTATATGGTGGCACTATGGCGCAGAAACGGAGTAATAATATAACCGTTGTGCCCTATTCTAAAATTAATAATATTAATAATGAAGAGTGAAGCCCTTCGACTATCGCTCAGGACAGGCTAGTCGAGGTGCTGACTAGAAATCTTTCGAATATAGCAACAGCCCCTAAAACAAGCAGTAAATTTAGGGAGATGTTTAATGAAAGAGAAGTATTTCAAATGGCCTATCGATAGTTTCGCGTAAAATTTGCGATGAATATTTCGTTCAAATTTCAGACTGTTTGAGCATAACGAATTATGAAATAGTTAAAAACTACAAAAGCGAGTTTCTGAAATTTAGAAATCAAATAAAAAATTTAGAGAAAGTATCGTAAGCCTAGCTTTTTTTGGTTCTTTTTTCAGCAATGCAAAAAAGGACAGGAAATCAAAAAAATCATCTTTGTCAATATTTAACTACAACTAAAACTAAAACTACAACTAAAACTAAAACGTGTATTAGGAACTGTAAGAAAGGTCATTGTCAACTCAACTGTACGACCCCCAGACAGCACAAAAATATATTTCCGTAATTATTCTGCTTGTAATCGAAAAATTAATATAAATATTCATATTTCAATCGAAAAATTAATATATTTGTGAGATGATAGCGCGTGTATTATTAAAAAAAATAAGAAAACAATTGTATAAAGGCAAAGCAATTATACTGTTAGGTCCTCGGCAAGTTGGCAAAACAACACTCTTAAAAGAGCTTTCAAAGCAAGAAAAAGATGTTTTATGGATAAATGCCGATAATATTGAAGATAGAGAACTGTTTAATCAGCCTTCTGCTACAAGACTTAAGGCCATTATAGGGAATTATAAAATTGTTATTGTTGATGAAGCTCAGCGAATAGAAGATATTGGTGTTAAACTTAAATTAATAACAGATGAGTTAAAACATATCCAATTAATTGCAACAGGCTCTTCATCTTTTGAGTTGTCTAATAGTATAAACGAACCACTTACAGGTAGAAAGTTCGAACATCAACTATATCCAATATCATTTGGAGAATTGGTACATCAACATCATTTGTTAGATGAATTAAAAATGTTAAATCATAGATTAATTTACGGCTCTTATCCCGATGTGATTAATAATGCAGGTAATGAAAAAGAGATATTACAACAATTAACAAATAGTTATTTGTATAAAGATATTTTAGAATGGAATAGGATTAAGAAATCTGATAAAATAATTAAACTGTTACAAGCAATATCTTTCCAGGTTGGCAATCAAGTATCTTACCATGAATTGGGGCAAACGGTTGGTTTAAACAGTGAAACAGTTGGGTCTTACATAAATTTATTAGAACAATCTTTTGTTGTTTTTAAATTGAGTTCGTTTAGTAGAAATTTAAGAAATGAATTAAAAAAATCACATAAAATATATTTTTACGATAACGGAGTTCGAAATTCGTTGATAGCCAATTATAATCCTATAAGTTTAAGGAATGATGTAGGTGCCCTATGGGGAAATTACCTTATTAGCGAACGAATAAAATATTGTGAGTATCACAAAATATATAGGAATACCTATTTTTGGAGAACACATTCAGGACAAGAAATTGATTATATAGAAGAGCGTGAAGGAAAGTTATTTGCCTATGAATTTAAATGGAATAAAAATAAAAAAACAAAAATTCCCATTGCCTTTAAAAAAGCGTATGAAAATTATGACTTTAAGGTCATAACTCCTGAGAACTATGAAACGTTTATAAATTAAACCCTTTATCAATCCGACCCCTCGACTGCGCTCAGGATGAAAATAAGAAGTGAGAAGTGAGAAGTATGCCCTGCGAATCTTTCTAATCTAACAACAGCCCCTAAAACAAGCCTACCTGCTGCTAGTAAGTTCAGGGACACGTTTAATAAAAGAGAACTATTTCAAACGGTCTATCGATAGTTTCGCGTAAAATTTGCGATGAAGATTTCGTTCAAATTTCAGACTGTTTGAGCATAACGAATTATGAAATAGTTAAAAACCACCAAAGCGAGTTTCTGAAATTTAGAAATCGAATAAAAAATTTAGAGAAAGTATCGTAAGCCTAGACTTTTTTCGTTCTTTTTTGGGCGATGCAAAAAAGGACAGGAAATCAAAAAAATCATCTTCGTCATTACGAGGAGCGAGGCACAAGCGACGTGGTAATCTGTTTATATGTTAGTTAAAATCATGAGATTGCTTCGTTTCACTCGCAATGACGACTCCCAGACCGCACGACCCCAAGACTGCACGACAATCTATCTAAAAAAAACTAAATTTGACTTTAAAGAGCTCCAAAACCAAAAAAACCTTAATTTTACCACATTAAAACCAACCCCATGAAAAAAACAATACTGGCAAAAAGCTCAGGAATACAATGTTACCCACCAGTAAGTAACCAACGGCAAACAATTTTCACAAGTGTACAAAAACTCTTTACAAACCGTTTTAGTAGGTGTAAGATTATATAAAAAAATACTATTTTGAGCCAATTAAAAAAAGGAGCATTACTCTCTTACATAACCATATTTTTAACCAATATAATAGGTTTATTATTAACACCTTTTATTATTAAAAAGTTAGGAGATGCAGAATATGGGTTGTACACTCTTATAGGAGCGTTTGTTGGTTATATAAGCGTATTAGATTTTGGCTTAAACAACACTATTATACGTTTTGTAGCAAAATATAAAGCAGAAAAAGATAAAAAAGGCGAAGAAAATTTTTTGGCTATTACCATGGGTATTTACGGAGTAATTTCTGTAATAATTGTTTTAGTTGGTATAGTATTATATTTTAATTTAGATACTATTTTTTCTAATTCATTAACTCTAGAAGAGTTAAATAAGGCCAAAATAATGTTTATTGTTTTAATTTTTAATTTGGCAATTACATTACCCGGTGGCGCATTTACAGCAATATGCTCAGGCTATGAGCATTTTGTATTTCCAAGAACTGTAAATATTATCCGTTATTTAGTACGTTCTTTAATGGTAGTTGGGTTGTTGTTACTTGGTGGCGATGCTATTGGGCTTGTTATTTTAGATACTATAATGAATATATTGGTAATTATATTAAATGGTTATTATGTATTAAAAAAATTAAAAGTAGTATTTAAACTACACTATTTTGAAACTCCTTTGGTAAAAGAGATATTTGCTTATTCTATTTGGATTTTTATTTTTGCACTTGTTCAAATGTTTCAATGGAAATCAGGACAAATTATTTTGGGTATAAATGTGAATACTGTTTCAGTAGCTGTATATGCAATTGGAATTATGTTAGGAACTTATTATGGTGCATTTGCTTCTGCCATAAATGGAGTGGTTTTACCAAGAGCTACCCAAATGGTTGTTAATAAGGAATCAGGAGAAGTACTTACAAAAATGATGATAAAAATAGGTAGAGTAATTATATTGGTATTGGGGTTTATATTGGTAGGTTTTATTGTGCTTGGCGAGAATTTTATTTTTCTTTGGGTTGGTGAAATTTATAAAGATTCTTATTTAATAGCCTTATTAATTATGTTGGTATCTACAGTTCCTTTAACACAAAGTTTCGGAAATTCGATTTTGGAAGCAAGTAACAAGATTAAAATAAAAGCCATAATTAATCTTATAACAATGATAATTGGTGTAGTTATAGGGTTTTATGTGTCGAAAAATCATGGAGGATTAGGCATGATTATATGTATTGTAGGAGCTTTATTTATAAATGCTATAATTACGAATATTTATTTTGTTAAAATATTTGATTTCAAAATTAGAGCATTTTTTTATGAGACTTATGCAAAGAGTATCTTTGTTATGCTATTTGTTTTATTGGTTGGAAGAGTTTTAAATGAATATATTTATGAAATTAGTTGGGGTAGTTTTTTAATAAAAGGAATTATTTTGGCAATAATATACGCAACTTTAGGATTTTTAATAGCGTTAAATAAAAATGAAAAAGAAAGTATTTTAAATTATTTAAAAAAGGATTAGTTATGTTTTTTTGGATTCGTAAAATTTTATGGCGCATACTGGGCTTTGATTACCAAATGATGTTAAATAAAACAGATTATGTTTTATTAAAAAATGATAATTTTACTCAAAAAGGTATTAGAACATATGACAATGGTGCTAAAGTTTGGCGTTGGACTAATGCGCCATTAATAATTGGGAAATATTGTAGTATTGCATATGATGTAAATTTTATTGTAGATGAAGGCTATCATTCTATGTCAGCTATTACCAATTTTCCTTTATATAATAATTTATTTAAAGAAGATATTTTAAAAAAACCTAATTTAACAAATGATTTTTTTAAAAATCACCAACAGAAAGAAGGAATAAGTATTGGAAATGATGTTTGGATTGGTATGGGAGTCTATATTATGCCTGGGGTTACTGTTGGTAATGGTGTTACCATTGCTGCTAATTCTGTTGTAACAAATGATGTAGAGGATTATTGTTTAATTGGAGGTTCTCCAGCAAAAATGATTAAAAAGAAACATAGTGATAATCAGATTGAAAAACTAAATAAAATAGCTTGGTGGAATTGGGACGAAAATGAAATAAAAAATAAAATAAATGATTTTCAGCTTGATATCAATCAGTTTATAAAAAAATATTACTAATGAAAATTAAAACAATAACCTGTCATAAAGTCTACAATTACGGTGCAACTTTACAAGAATATGCTTTAATTGAATACTTGATAAACATAGGTTATGAAGCTGAAACTATTAACTATACGCCTAATTATTTAACCCATGATTTTAGTTTTTTTAGCAACTCTTCAAATCCTAAATATTCGAGTAATTTATTTATTAAACTATTGTATTTAATAGGTAAAATTCCACATCGGTTAATTTTATTACAACGAAAAAAAGCATTTGATATTTTTGAAAAGAAATTCATTCCTTCAACAAATTATAATTATAAAACAAATGAAGAGTTAAAGAAAAATTTACCTATGGCTGATGCTTATATTTGTGGGAGTGATCAAATTTGGAATTCCTATTTTCAAAATGGGAAAGACCCCGCTTTTTATTTAGATTTTGTTCCTGAAAATAAATTAAAAATATCCTATGCTGCTAGTTTTGCTATAGATGAGATAGAGGGTAGTTTAAAAAACTTTGTAAAGGAGAAAGTAAGTCGAATTAATTTTGTTTCTGTTAGAGAAATTTCTGGTGTTGGAATTCTTAAAGATTTAGGGATTAAAAATATACAACAAGTTTTAGACCCTATTTTTTTGCTCGATAAATCCTATTGGGAAACTACATTTGTCACGCCAATACAAGATAATTTTTTGTTTGTCTATGATTTTGATTCCAATCCATTACTAAAAAAATTAGCAATAAATCTCGCAAAGAAATACAAACTCAAGGTTTTTAGTGTTAATAAGAATATTAAGTATGCCGATAAAAACTTTTGGCTGAAAGGGCCGGAAATTTTTTTGTCTTTAGTGTTTCACGCTAAATTTATTTTATCTAACTCTTTTCATGCAGTGGCTTTTTCCCTAATATTTAACAAACAATTCTTAGTTTTTAATAGGAATGAAGTGATAAATACCCGTATGCGTGATCTGTTAAAACTAATAGATGCTGAAACATTACTTTTTACTGAAAAACAAATCACAGAAGGTGATATTACTCTAAATACTATTTCAAATTACAAGCTTATAAATGATAAAATTGAAAAAGCTATAGATAATTCAAAAGAATTTTTAACAAACGCACTACTATGAAAAAAATTGTGTTTGTAATAGAGTCTCTTAGTTTAGGTGGAGCAGAAAAAAGTTTAGTAACATTATTACAAAACTTAGATTATTCACAATATAATGTAGATTTAATTACATTTAAAAAAAAAGGATTTTTTAGAGAATTTGTTCCTAAGGAAGTTAATTGTATTATTTTAACTATCCCTAAATTGTCCCTTATTGATAGAGTTAGATATTTGATTACTCGGAAGTTAATTTCTAATCAGCATAATGCCCAATTGTTTTGGTCTATTATTCAAAATAAGTTTAAGAAAGTGCATAATAACTATGATATAGCTATTGCATACAATCAAGGTCTTGTTACTTATTTTGTAAATAAATATATTTTTGCAAATAAAAAATATGCGTGGCTGAATACAGATTATAAAAAAGCAGGTTACAATATTGCATTTGATTATCCAATTTATAAAAATTTGGATGGTGTTATTGCGGTCTCTACAGAAACCAAAATGAGGTTGGATGAAGAGTTAAATAAAATTAATAAAAAGATGCCTATTGAAATTATAAAGGATATAACAGATCAGAAAATAATACAGCAACAAGCAGGTTATCAACAAAAAGTTAAGTTTAACAAAAATAAACTTAATTTAGTTTCTGTTGGAAGACTAGTTTCTTCCAAAGGGTTTAAACTAGCAATAGAAGCTTGTAAAATTTTATTAGATAAAGGGTATCCAATTCAATGGTATATAGTAGGTGAAGGAAGTGAGCGTGAGAATTTAGAAAAATCAATATTAAGGAATAAACTAGAAGGATGTTTTTTTTTAATTGGTGCAGATTCAAACCCATATACTTATATGAAAAAAGCATTAATTTATGTACAAACCTCTTTGTTTGAGGGGTTAGGTTTAACAGTTGTTGAAGCATCTTATTTATATAAACCGATAGTAAGTACAAATTTCCCAACAATTCATGGGATTATTAAAGATGGTAAAACAGGTTTAGTTGCTGAGATGAATGCTGAAAGCATAGCAATACAAATAGAACGTTTAATTTTAGATGAAACATTGAGAAATAAATTAACATATAATTTATCAAAACAAAAAAATAAAGAAAAAGAAAAATCTTTAGATAAAATATATACTTTATTTAAAAAGTAATGATGAAACTATTATATATAACAAATGGTATTAATGGAGCAGGAGGTTTAGAACGCGTGTTGAGTATTAAAGCAAGCTATTTAGCTGATAATTTTAATTACGAAGTACATATTCTTACTTTAAATAATAGTTATCAAAGTCCATTTTATAAGTTTAGTTCAAACATAAAATTTCATGATATAAAAGTAGAAGGAAATTTTAGCAACTATTTTTTTCAATATAAAAGAGGAATAAAAAAAATAATAAAAAAAACACACCCCAATGTAATTTCTGTATGTGATGACGGGTTAAAAGGAGTGTTATTTCCATTGTTTTTCAGAAATAGAATACCCGTTATTTACGAAAGGCATGCTTCTGTTAATTTGAATTTTTCTAGAGATTATAAAACACCTTTTGTAAAAAAAGCACAATTTTATTTTGAACATAAATTAATGGTTTTTGGAGCAAAAAAGTTTGATGCTTTTGTTGTACTTACTAAAGGAAACAAAAAAGACTGGCCTAATGTAGAATGTATAATAATACCCAACCTTTCTCCATTTAAAGTTGTTGAAAAGTTAGTTAAGAAAGAAGAAAAAGTTGTTTTAGCAGTTGGTAGTCAAAGTTATAATAAAGGGTATGATAGGCTTATAAAAATTTGGAACATAGTACATAAAAAACACCCCGATTGGAAACTTAAAATATTTGGAAAGATAACTAAAAATTTAAATTTACAACAGGAAATAGACTTATTAGGTTTAAATAAAATTATACTATTGCATAAACCAGTTCAAAATATTGAAGATCAATATAAAGAAGCTTCTATATATGTAATGCCATCAAGGTCTGAAGGGTTTGGAATGGTATTAATAGAAGCAATGTCTTTTGGAGTACCTTGTATATCTTTTGATTGCCCTCACGGACCAGCAGATATTATAAAAGACGATGAAGATGGTTTTTTAATAGAGAATGGCAATATTCAAGAATTTGCAGCGTCAATTATTCGATTAATTGATGATAAAGAGTTAAGAAACAGATTTGGAATAAAAGCTACAGAAAATGTAAAAAGATTTGCACCGGAAATTATTGTTCCAATTTGGGATGTGTTATTTAAAAGCTTAGTTAAGTAAAATGAAAATAGTTTACTATACAGATCAGGTTTATTTGCATGGCGGAATTGAAAAAGTATTAGCTCAAAAGTTAAATTATTTTTCAAATTTTTCAGAATTTGATGTGTATTTAATTACAACAGAACAAAAAAACAAACCACATTGTTACCCAATTTCAAAAAAAGTAATCCATTATGATTTGGGTGTAAATTATATCCGAACTAAAAGTTATTTTCACCCTGTTAATTTTAAAAAAGTACCATCACATATAAATAAATTAAGATTTAAATTAAATGAAATTAAACCAGATGTGTTAATTGTTTGCAATTTCGCCTTTGATTTTTACTTTATACCCTTTATAAGTAAAGGAATAAAAACCATTAAAGAGTATCACTCATCTAGATATTATTATAGTAAAGAATTGCCTTCAAAAAGTTTTTTAAGTAGTTTGTTTGCTAAACTGAATAGATTTATTGAAAAAAAATATACGCATGTAGTAGTTTTAAATAAGGATGAAAAAAAATATTATTCCATAAAAAATTGTGTTGTAATCCCTAATTCAATTAAAGTTGCTACAAATACAACCAAGTTGGTTAGAAATAATATTATTATTGCAGCAGGGAGAATTGCTCCAGTGAAGCAATTTGATCATTTAATTAAGGCATGGAGTTTAATTGCCAATAAATTTCCCCATTGGGAGGTTTATATTTATGGAGAGGGAGATGAGGTACTTTCAAGTGAATTACAACAATTAATTAAAGAATTAAAAGTTCCAAATATTAAATTAATGGGAGCTACATTGCATTTGAATGAAAAAATGAAAGAGGCATCAATTTATGCTATGACTTCTAAAACAGAATGTTTCCCTATGGTGTTGTTAGAATCCTTAGCTTGTGGTTTGCCAATAATTTCTTATAATTGTCCGTTTGGGCCTAAAAATATTATAACTGATAAAAAGGATGGTGTTTTAGTTAATCATAATAATATAGATGCTTTTGCAAGTGAATTAACACAGCTGATTAAAAATACAGAGCTAAGAAAAAAAATGGAGATAAATACAAAAAAAAATGTAGAACGTTTTGATGAAAATATTGTAATGCAACTGTGGATTCAACTTTTTAAAAGAATTGATGGATGATTTTTAATACCATCATACCACTACCATATTATACTCCCTTATTTTACAATACAATGTTGTTTATAATATTGGTAGCTTTTTTAAACTTACAAGTTAAGGGCTATGTTATTTACAACAATAACAAAAAAGAATATGCCTCCTTAATTTTATTACTTTTTGTGGTTTTTTATATGGGGTTAAGACCCATTAGTTTTGTTTTTGGTGATATGGGTATTTATAATAAGTACTTTAAATATTATGCTTCTGGAGGAGAAATAACAAATTATAAAGATTATGTTTGGCGTGTTTTTATGAAGTTTTCAAGCGGTATAATGTCTGCAAAACATTTTTTTTTAGTATGTGCTATTTTATATGTAATGCCATTGTATATGGCTGCTAAAAAATGGTTTGGGGCTGATCGTTATTTTATTTTTTTAATGTTAATTGCTTCTTTTTCTTTTTGGCCCTATGGTACCAATGGGATTCGAAATGGAATAGCGACGTCATTTGTAATTTATGGACTTTCATTTTCACAAAAGAAATACATAAAATACGCACTATTTATAGTGGCATACTTTATACACGGTAGTGTTATAATACCAATAGCTGCGTATATACTTTCATTTTTTTATAAAAACACGAAATTCTATTTGTTAGGTTGGTTAATAACCATACCATTATCATTAACCTTAGGTAGTTTTTGGGAAAATTTATTTATGTCTATTGGCTTTGGAGGAGACAGATTAGCCTATTTAACAGATGACAGGTATCTTGATCAGTTTTCATCTTTAGGGTTTCGTTGGGATTTTTTGTTGTACAGTGCTACTGCAGTTTATGCAGGCTATTATTTTATAATAAAGAAAAAATTTAACGATAAAGTATATATCCAATTATTTAATATTTATTTGATAGCAAACAGTTTTTGGGTGTTGGTAATTCGCTCTAGTTTCTCCAATCGCTTTGCTTATTTATCATGGTTTTTAATGGCATTGGTAACTTTTTATCCTTTTTTTAAAAAACAATTTTTTAAAAAGCAACAAAAAGTTTTAGCTTATACCTTATTGGTTTATTTTGGGTTTACCTATATAATGTTTTTGATTGGAAAATAATGAATAGAGTTAAAAAAATAACAGTATTTACACCTACATACAATAGAGGGTATTGTTTACATCAGTTGTATGAAAGTTTGGTAAAGCAATCTTCAACTAATTTTTGTTGGTTAATTATTGATGATGGTTCTACAGATTCAACAAAAGAATTGGTAGATAAATGGATTTTAGAGGGATTAGTTGAGATTCAATATGTATATAAAGAAAATGGAGGAATGCATACAGGGTATAATGTTGCCTATAATCTTATTACCACAGAACTAAATGTTTGTATAGATTCAGATGATTATTTAACAAATGATGCCATTGAAAAAATATTAAACCATTGGGAGAAGTATAAGAGTGATTCATATGCAGGTATAGTTGCCTTAGATGCAACAAATAATGGTAAAATACTGGGGAAAGAATTCCCTAAAAGCTTGCAGAGTTCTACATTAGAAGATTTATACTACAAGCATAAAATATCAGGTGATAAAAAATTGATATATAGAACAGCTGTTGTTAAAAAGTATCCGAAATACCCAGTTTTTAGCGAAGAAAATTTGGTTCCCTTAGGAGCACTATATTTACAGGTAGATAAAAACTATGAGTTATTGTGCTTAAATGAAATTGTATGTATTGTGGAGTACATGGAAGATGGTTCAACTCGAAATATTTTTAAGCAATATAGATTGAGTCCAAGAGGATTTCTTTATTCTAGAAAAATAACTATTAAATACAGTAAATATTTAAAAGTTAAATTTAAAAGTATAATACACTATATTTCACACAGTATTCAACTAAAAAAAATAAATATATTTAAAAATAATAATTATCCCATATTAACTTTATTAGCAATACCCTTTGGCATTGTGCTATATATTTATATTAGATACAAAAGTTTAAAAAAATAAAATATAGTGGATAAAAGTAATTTTTTTATAATAATAAACTCTTTAGATAAAGGAGGAGCAGAAAGAATTGCTTCAGAGTTTAGTTTTTTTTTAGAAAAACAAGGTTTTAGTGTTATTTTTTTACTTACAGACAACAATATTATTCGTTATAAGTTACCCGTTACCTCAAAAGTAATTAAACTTCCACTATCAAAATATATTAAAGTTTTGTTTCCTCTTGTTGTAATAGTTCAAGCTATTTATATTAGATTGTATTTTGGAACTAATTTTAAAGCCATAAGTTTTCTTCATAGAGCAAATATTGTGAATGGTTTATCTTCAGTGTTTTCCAAAAGAGTTATTATTGTTTCAGAAAGGTCTTTGTTTAGTAAATCTTACCAGGGAATTAAATATTTTTTGATGAAGATATTGTTAAAAATACTATTTATTAGGGTACATAAAATTATTGCAATATCACAAGTAGTTAAAGTAGAGTTACAAACTTATTTTAAAGTACATTCCTCAAAAATAGAAGTTATACATAACCCTATAAATACGCAGGAATTTAAGTTTAACAAAGAAAAAGATAGACTATATGATGATATACAGGGTATAAATTTTTGTACAGTAAGCAGATTAATTGAATTAAAAAGAGTTGATTTAGTAATAGACTTATTTAATAGAATACTTAAAATATTTCCAAAATCTAAACTTCATATTCTGGGAGATGGAGATTGTAAGCAAAAGCTAATTGAACAAGTTAGAGCGTTAAATATACAAAAGGATGTAATTTTTTATGGAAATGTAGATAATGTGTACTCAACTTTAAAAAAAAGTAATATCTTTTTATTTGCTTCTTCTTTTGAATCTTTTGGAAATGTTGTTTTAGAAGCTATAAGTTCTGGCTTGCCAGTAATTTATTCATCAAATTTAAATTCTATTAAAGAAATATTCTCAGAAAGCAATAATTTATCTCTTTCATTTAATGAAAAAATAAACGATAAAGATATAAAAGCAATCATCAAATTTATAGAAACATTAGATTTTGAGTCTTTCAAACAAGAAAGAAAACGGTTGTTAAATAATTTTGATAGCAATACTATTTTTAAAAAGTATTTAAACCAATTAAACACCTAGTTTTATGTGTGGAATAACAGGATTTATTTCAAAAGAAAAAATTGATATTGAAAAAACTTTAACCAATATGGTTAGTCAACTGTATCATAGAGGTCCTGATGATAAAGGAATTTGGATTGATAGGGAAAATTCGATTGGGTTAGGCCATACACGTTTGTCAATATTAGATCTTACCCAAGCAGGTCATCAGCCAATGATCTCTAATTCGGGTAGATATGTTATTATTTTTAATGGTGAAATATACAACCATTTAGCTATTCGAGAAGCATTGGATACCAAAATAAAAATTAAGTGGAAAGGTCATTCAGATACAGAAACATTATTAAATGCGATAGCGCAATGGGGTATTGATACTACACTTAAAAAGTGTGTAGGGATGTTTGCTTTTGCAATATGGGATAATGATACTAAAGAGATTATTTTAGCAAGAGATAGAATGGGAGAAAAACCGTTATATTATGGATGGATAAATAATAACTTTGTTTTTGCTTCAGAATTAAAATCATTAAAACAATTCCCTGGATTTAAAAAAGAGATAGATAGGAATTCCCTCGCTTTATATTTAAGGTATAGTGCTGTTCCTGAGCCTTTTTCAATATATAAAGATATTTATAAGTTAGAATCAGGTTGTTATTTAACATATAATCTAAATAAGAAACAAACAATTAAAACGAAGTATTTTTCAATAGATTCGCTTTCGAATAAAGCTGCTTTAAAATCATTTAAATTAACGGATGAAGAGTCAATTTTAAAGTTAGAATCAATTTTATTGGATGCAGTAAGTATGCAAATGCAATCAGATGTTCCAATAGGGGCATTTTTATCTGGAGGAGTTGATTCAACAATAATAGCAGCATTAATGCAAACACAATCAAGTACAAAAATTAATACTTTTTCAATAGGATTTGAGCAAAAAAAATACAATGAAGCTGAATATGCTAGAACTGTAGCAAAACATTTAGGTACTCACCACTATGATTTATATATGTCAGGAAAGGATGTATTAGACGTTATACCTTTATTACCTAAAATTTATAGTGAGCCATTTTCAGACTCCTCTCAAATCCCAACATACCTTGTGTCTAAAATAGCTAAAGAAAAAGTAACTGTTTGTCTAACAGGTGACGCAGGAGATGAACTTTTTGGTGGTTATAACCGTTACCATTTGGCAAATAATACATGGAATAAAATTTCTAAAATTCCATTACCAATTAGGAGTATAATAGGAGTGGGTATAAATAGTTTACCTTATGAAGTGTGGAAAATATTATTGAGCCCTTTTGGAGGTTATAGGGATAATTTAAATAAGGCAGATAAAATACTTAAGGCGTCATTAGTGTTAAATTCAAAAAACAGAAGAGATTTTTATCATAAAAGCTTTATGTCTCACAATAATGAGGCTGAAGATTGGGTGCTAAATTCTAACTTGCCTAAAACTATTTTTGATTTGGGAAATGAATCAACAAATTCATTCTTTTCAGAAATGATGAATCTTGATTTAAAAACATATTTACCAAATGATAATTTAGCAAAGGTTGATAGAGCAGCAATGTTTGTATCTCTTGAAACAAGAGTGCCGTTTCTAAATTATAGGGTAGTGAAATTTGCACAAAAATTACCTTTGAATCTAAAATTAAGAGATGGAGTTGATAAATGGATATTAAGAAAGGTGTTGTATAAATACGTTCCTCAGAAATTAATTGAAAGACCAAAAATGGGCTTTGCTGTGCCATTAGCAGAGTGGTTGAGAGGCCCCCTAAAAGATTGGGCAGAAGATTTATTAGATGAAAAACATTTGACTGAACAAGGTTATTTTAACGTAAAAATAGTTAGAGAAAAATGGAGAGAGCATATATTGGGTAAAAGAAATTGGCAATATCAACTTTGGGATATTCTTGTCTTTCAAATGTGGCTAAAAGAACAATGATTTTATTTTTAAATTTGAAATACTAAAAAATAAAAATTATTCAATTTGAAACCTAAAAACACATATCATTTTATAGAGAATGCATTGTCATTATTTTCAGTAAAAGCCATTGATTTAATTTTGGCTATTTTATTAATTCCGTATTTAATTTTAAAAGTAGGTATTGTGAATTATGGAAAATATGCATTTGCTCTTTCATTAGTTTTGTTATTGGTAAATATTACCAATTATGGCTTTAACTTAACGGCAGTAAGGGAATTAGCTAGATATGGTAAAGACTCTAAAAAGCTAAACAAGTTATTCAATGAAGTTTTCTCGGTAAAATTATATTTAACGGGCTTCGTATTATTACTATTACTACTGCTTACAATAGTAGTTCCTAGTTTTGCAGCTTATAAATTAGTGTATATTTTTGCGTCTTTTTTAATTGTTGGAGATTTGTTTTCGTTACGTTGGTTTTTTATGGGACTGGAGAAAATGAAATACATACCTGCTATATATTTGGGAGGTACTTTACTATATGTTTTATTGGTAGTTATATTTATTAAGCAGCCTGCAGATTTCGAGTATATTATCTTACTAGAAGGTATTGGACTATTTATAGCAAATATTATTAGTTTTTCGTACATTGTATTAGAGTATAAAATAAAATTTCAATTGCTTTCTTTTGCGCAAGTAAAAAACTACGTATATACAAACTGGAGCTCTTTTATAAATTTATTTATTCCATCAATGCTTTCAAATACAGCTATTTTTATGGTTGGACTTTTTAGTATTCCTGTAAATGTGAGTATTATTCAGTTGGGGGTAAAAGTTTCAAATGCTTTTGCTACTGTTAATGCAGTATTTACAAAAGTTTTTTATGCAATGGTAAACAGAAAAATTCAAATAATGCGTCAATCGTTTAATGTGTTGTTAGTCATTGGTGTGCTATTGTCGGTGGTTATGTTTTTTAGTGCAGATATAGTTATTAAACCTTGGTTAAATATCAAAGATGTAGCAGTAGAACAACAAATTAGCTTTATAATTAAATTGTTGAGTCCAACACCTTTCTTAATGGCTATAATTTCTGCTTATGGGGTTAATGGTTTACTAGTATTAAAAAAAGACAATTTAGTTAGTAAAATAACCATAATAGCAACACTAGTTGGAACAGTAGTGGGGCTTCTAGTTATACCAGTATACACTTTTATTGGTGGGGCAGTATTTTTAATAACAACGAAAACCTTGTATGCGTTCTTCTCATTTTTATTTTTTAAAAGAAATATTCGTGTTAAATAAGTTACTCAAAATAGCATTGTATATTACTGTAATTAGTTCTTTTGTAACACTTACATTAAATATTGACGCTGAAAATTTTATAGTTGCTAGAATGACATTTTCAGATATTTTTGGACTAATTTCATTATTCCTTTTTGCAATATTATTAATAAAAGATAAAACTCAAATACCTGTAGTAATAAAAAGTTTAAAGTACCCTTTATTAATGATATTTGGATTGGCTTGCTCTATTTTTTTATCATTAAATACAAAAAGTACTTTGGTTGAAGTGTTAATAATACTATACCTAGTTTTATTAAGCACAACCATTATATATGCTTTCAAAAATTCGTTGGTTTCTATTTTATTCCCTCTAATTATTTATACTGCTTTTATAACATCATTTATAGGTTTGTATGATTTAGTAGCCAGAAATGCTAATTTGCCTGTGATTTTTAAAATGGCTTCTAAAGAAGTAGGGATATCAGGATTTAGATATTTTGGCCAAGCAGCAAATTATATTTTTACAATGTTAACAATTTTAATTCCGTTAAGATATTCAAACTATTATAAAACACTTGAAAAATGGCCACAGAAGTTTTTGTCAATAACAATACTTTTGGGGATAATTTTCCTTTGTACTACAGGTAGAATTTCAATTATTATTTCATTCGCCATAGGTGTTGTTTTATTTATATTATTAAATCCAAACAAAAAAGGAGTTATGCTCGCCATTACTTCATTAGGCTTATTGGGGGTATTTTGGGTTGTAATAACATTATATATGCCAAGTTTAAAACAGCGTATAAAATATAGAATAGAATCTAGAGTTACTAATAGAGTGCAAGGTACTTCAGAGTCTGATTTTGTTGTAGCTAATTTTAAGGGGGCAATGGATGCATTCTCTGACAATCCGATTACAGGTTCGGGACTAGGAGCCTTTGTTAATAATTACAGTAAATTTGAAGTACACGGAACATATTTAAAAGTACTAGGAGAAACAGGAATTATAGGAACAGTTAGTTATTTTATCTTTTTATTCTATTTTTTAGGATTACTTTTAAAAGGAATTGTAAACAATAAAAAAACATTGAATAAATTTTTTAAATACTTATTACCTTTTATGGTAGCTAATTTAATAAGTTGGAGTTATAATCACCATTTAAGAAAAAAAGAATTTTGGATATTGTATGCAGTAGTTTATATAGTGTATATTAATACCAAAGCAAAAGATGCACTAAATTTAAATGAAACAAAAACTTATTAGAATAACAACAGTTGCAATGTCTTTAGACAAGCTTATTGAAGGTCAATTGGCTTTTATGAATGCTAACTATGAAGTAGTAGGTGTTAGTTCAGGAGGTGAAACATTAGAACGTGTTGCTGTAAAAGAAGGTATTAGGGTAATTCCTGTTGAAATGTCTCGTAAAATAACACCTTTTAAAGATGTAAAATCTGTTTGGGAATTATACCAATTATTTAAAAAAGAAAAACCGTTTATTGTGCATACGCATACCCCAAAAGCAGGTATTATAGGTATGTTAGCAGCTAAATTTGCAAATGTACCAATACGTTTACATACCGTTGCGGGTTTACCTTTATTAGAAGCAACAGGTTTTAAAAGAAAAATACTAAATACTGTTGAAAAATTAACTTATAGTTGTGCAACAAAAATATACCCTAATTCAAAAGGGTTAAAAGAAATTATTTTAAAAGAGCATTTTACAAAATCAGATAAACTAAAAGTTATTGCCAATGGAAGCTCTAATGGTATTGATACCACTTATTTTAATCCGAACAATTTTTCGAATACTCAAAAAGCAAGTTTAAGGCAAAAATTAAAAATTCAAGAAAACGATTTTGTATTCATATTTGTAGGACGTTTGGTAACAGATAAAGGTATTAATGAATTGGTAGCCGCTTTTAAAAAACTTAGAGCTAATAGTCACCCTGAGCTTTTCGAAGGGTGTTACTCAAAACTCAAAACTCAAAACTCAAAATTAGTATTGGTTGGCCCTTTAGAAACAAATTTAGACCCATTGTATTCAAGCACACTACATGAAATAAGGAACAATAAAAATATTATAAGTGTAGGTTACCAACAAGATGTACGTCCTTATTTTGCTATTTCAAATTGTTTGGTATTTCCAAGTTATAGAGAGGGTTTTCCTAATGTTGTACTACAAGCAGGAGCAATGGGATTACCAAGTATTGTAACAAATATTAACGGTTGTAATGAAATAATTGAAGATAATAAAAATGGTTGGATTATCCCTGTAAAAAAGGAGGAAGCTATTTTAAAAGCAATGAGAAATTGTTTAGTAGATGAGGTTCGGTTTAATACGGCTAAATCAAATGCGCGTCAACTAATTGTAGATAGGTATGAACAAAAAATGGTTTGGGGAGCTACTTTGGTAGCGTATAGAGAGTTGGAAAAGACACACCCCTAGCCCCTCTCTAGAGGGGAATCTAATAATGTTGAGTTAAATTAGAGGTAGTAAGTTTATTGTCTTTTTAAAGTTTTAATTTGTAATAGAGAAATTATTAAAAAAACCAAAATCCCCTCTTGAGAGGGGAACATAGAGAACGGTCATCAAGTAATTAAATAAAGTGAAGAAGCTAATTAAAACTAAAATCAAACTCCCCTCTTGAGAGGGGAACATAGAGAGCGGTAACCAAGTAATTGAGTAAAGTAAAGAAGCTAATTAAAACCCAAATCAAACTCCCCTCTTGACAGGGAAACATAGAGAACGGTAACCAAGTAATTAAGTAAAGTGAAGAAGCTAATTAAAACCAAAATCAAACTCCCCTCTTGAGACTTGTATTGAGCGAAGTCGAAATAGGGGTTGGGGGTGTGTAAAAAACATGTTTAGAGTCAACATCACAAAAATTAACAACGCCATTGAAGTGTCTACCTTTGATGTTACGATTTTATAGAGAGTAAAAACTATATTTGAATTATGGCAAAAAGATATGACAACGAATTTAAATTAATGATCGTAGATTTATTAAAATCAGGTATACGAACAA
>JAKIVA010000030.1 GCA_021647265.1 Lutibacter sp. | reverse complement strand
TAACCCTTACAAAATAGGTCTGGAACTATTTCGAGATATTGAGCATCGCTGGGATTCGGGAAAATTTGGTAAAGAATATAACGAGTGTACCAATATGTATAAAAGAGAAAATTGGGATACCAAGGTAGGCCTTGGTCGAAGTAAAATGTTTGAAGTACGATCAACTCATAACGATATTACCTTCATCGATGAGTTTCTGACGCCGGAGTTTTGTGAGAGGCAGCAGCTTTTTACTTATAAGTATAATCCACGTACAGGTCGAAATGAGATTGATAAACGTGACTTTCTAGAAATAAAAAATAATTTATTAAAAAGAAGAATTATTATGGAGTAGCTTCTTCAAGAACCTCAAGAACTCCATCACCTACACCTACAATAAGTGCACCAGTAAGGCTCGAATACTTAACAACTGTTTTAAATACAGTAAAAGCTGCATCCCAAAAGTCACCACCATTAATAATTAGTAATTCATCTTTTGATAAATCTGAAGTATTATAATTTTTCATGTTTTTCGTTTTTTAATTTAATGCAGCTTCTGTAATCTCTTTGCCAATTTCCACGCCAGCATCGTAAAATGTTTCTACGGCTTCAACATATGCAGTTGCTGCTGCAAGCACGGCTACTGCAAGTGCTAAAGTTCCAAAAAAGCCCCCTTCAATTTTTATAATTTCTTTAGCGTTTAGTTCTAAAACGCCATAATTTTCTAATTTTTTCATAAAGTTAAAAATTTAATTAAACATTTACTTTATATCAAAAACTTTAAAATTGCGCAATTTTTGTATTTGATACTGCTAATATAGTTTTGTTCACTGCAATAACCTTGCAGTAAGAAAATTTTCATTTAAAAAAGTAGCACCGGCATAAATACTACGTAATTCGTTATGAACCATAACCTGTACCGAAATGTTTACCAGTAAATCAAAAGAAGCCGTATAATAATATGTTTCCGTTTTTCTATTGTATTCAATTGGAGCATCTATTTCTTTCAGATAATCAGTTATATTGTAAAGTTGTCGTTCACTAATGTTTAATTTATTTGCAAATTCTCTAGGGGTACCTGTTTTTTCTTGTTGAATTAATAGGTGTGCTTTGCGTAGGCGTTCTAATTGTTTTAGGGTTTTCATAATGTTTGTTGTTTAATTGGACTTCGACAAGCTCAGTCTGACATTTAGTTATTTAATTTTAATACTTATTTATCATTTACTATTGGCATTTGTTGTTTCCAAAGATTATAATATTCTCTTTTTGCCTTAAATAAACTGGAATGAGAGCCTTGTTCCAAAACTTTTCCTTTTTCTAAAACTACAATTTCATCAGCATTTACAATGGTGCTGAGTCGGTGAGCTATTACAATTATGGTTTTATTGTTTTCTCTTAAATTTTTAATAGTGCGTTGTATGTAGTTTTCTGAAGTACTATCTAGCGAAGAGGTAGCTTCATCTAAAACTAGTATTTCTGGTTGTTTATATAAAGCCCTTGCAATGGCAATTCGTTGTTTTTGTCCGCCAGATAGCGATGCGCCATTTTCACCTAAATACGTGTTAAACCCATTTGGTAGTGTTTCAATAAAATCTTGAATGCCTATGTTTTTACAAATAGAAAGTATGAGTTCCATATTGGGTTGAAATTCACCTACCGCAATATTTTCAATAACATTACCTGCAAATAAATCTATTTTTTGAGGAACCACGCTTACTAATTGCCGTAAGCTATTGTTCTCAATATATTGCAAGTCAAAGTTACCAATAGAAATCGTTCCACTTTGTAGAGGATACATATTTTGAAGTAATGAAATGAGGGTAGATTTACCCGAACCACTTTCACCAACAATAGCTGTGATATTTCCTTTTTTAATATTGAGATTGAAGTCTTTAAAAACCTCAACCCTTGTTCCATACCGAAACGAAACATTTTTAAAAGTAATGTCTCCTATTTTTTCAGCAGTCAATTTAAATTTATTTTCGGTTTCTTCACGTTCTAAATCCATAATTTCAAATAACCTATCTGCTGCAATCAATGCACTTTGAATTTGCTTGTTAGCACCAACTAAGCCAGCGATTGGTCCAGTAAAATAACCAATGATGGCATAAAAAGACATCAATTCTCCAGGTGTAATTTCACGTTCAATCACAAAATAAGAACCAGACCATAAAAGAATAATTGTAAATATTTGAGAAATAGTACTTGATGAAGTTCCAGCAAAAATACTATTTAAAGCCGATTTATAACTTGTATTTAAAAGGCTTATAAACTTGGTTTCAGTTTTAATATTGGCAAAACTTTCTAACCCAAACCTTTTAATTGTTCCAACTGAATTTAAGGACTCAACTAACTGACTTTCTAAATCAGCAGCTTTTTCCATTAATTTTCGCTCTGTTTTTTTATTAAGTTTATTAACAATAGCATAGATTATTATATAAAAAGGTATAATTGCTAACATAATTAAAGCCAATTTCCAGTAATAAGTAAACATAAGCCCAAAAGAAAAAACAACAATTAATACATTTACAGCTAAAGATAAAGCTACTCCATTTATAAAAGCTCTAATTTTTACTGCATCATTTATACGTGAAATAATTTCACCTACACGCATAGTATCGAAAAACTGCTGAGGAAGTTTTAATAAATGCTTGTAATAACCTAAAATTAAGCGGGCATCTATTTGTTGCCCTGTTTTTATTAAAAAAATATCTTTAAAAACACTAATGATTATTTTAATAAATAAGAGCACAAGCATTATTATGCTTAATAAATTAAGAAGCTTAGTATTACCACCTACTAATACAAAATCGGTGATTTTTTGAATATATATAGCTGTTGAAAACCCAAGAAGTGTAAATATTAATGCACCAACGAAAGCTTGGATTAAGATGTATTTATGGGGTTTTAATAAAAACCAAAAACGTTTTAAAACGGATACTTTTTCGTTGCCTCCCTTAAAATCTTCGTTAGGTAGTAAAATTACTAAAACACCAGTCCATTCTTCTTTAAATTCTTTATGTGTTTTTTTATAAAATTTCCCAGTACCAGGATCCATAATTTTAATATAGGATTTGGTAACTTCATAAATAACTACATAATGTTGCAATTGTTTTTTAACAATTATATGGGCAATTGCAGGTTTTGGAACTTTAAATAAACTGTCAAAATCACCACGGACTCCTTTGGCTTCATAACCTAATTTTTCAGATGCTTCTATTAAACCTAATACATTGGTGCCTTTTTTATCAGTTCCTGCATATTGTCGAATCCTAGCAATTGGAATTTCTAGTTTGTAATGAGCACTTATTGAAGCTAAGCAAGCCGCCCCGCAATCTGTAATATCGTGCTGTTTTATTGTTATTTTTGCCATTAATATTTTTCTTTCAACTTTTTATGCAATCCTATCCAATACTTTGGTTACTAGGATTTAACCAATCATCTATTTTGTCATATAGCAATTCAAATAAAGTGCGCTCAGTGAGTTTAAACCGAGCGTTAAAAGTCATACCCTTTTTTAAAGTCCCTTTAAAATTATTTTTTAGCGTTAAGTACTTTTGGTCAATTTTACATCGAATTTTAAAAATTGGAGTTTCATTATTTAATTCAATGTCTTTACCTATTTCAATAATTTTACCTGTAGCAAGTCCCCATTGATTATAATTAAATGCATCCATTTGAAATTTAACAGTACTATTAGGGTTTATTAAACCTATATCAATAGGGGAAACATAACATTCAGCAATTAAATTTCCATCTGGAGAGATCTCGGCTAAAGGAATATTTGCATTTATTATACTTCCTTCCTCAATACCTATTACATTCATTAAAGTACCGTTAGTTGGTGCTTTTAAAATATAATAATCTTTATTTTCATTTTGTAATTTTGAACTATTTTCAAGTTCATTTAATTGCCTTGATTTTAGTGTCAAATCGGCTTGCCAAGTATTTAACTGTTGTTTCCTAAATTGTGAAATAACATTGATTATCAAATCATAGTCGAATTTATAATTCTCAATTTCTACAGCAGCAATCACCCCTTTTTCAAATAATTTTTTATTCCGAAAATAATCTCTTTTTGCTTTTTTAAAACGGGTTTGTAGCTCTTGAAGTTTATCTTTATACTGGATATATTCTTTATGATATTTTTGAGAATAAAGGCTGTCTAATCTAATACGGTTGTTATGCAGTAGATAATTTATATCATGCAAGAATTGCTGTGTTTCAGTAATATTAAAATTAATAAGTTGTAATTTATTTGTTAGTGTATGGTCATCTAATATTAATAAAGTATCACCTTTAGAAACATACTTATTTGTCTGGATATTGTTTTTTAAAACTTTTCCAGCATATATAGTTGATAAATTAATGCGTTCTTTTTCTGGCTTTAACAAACCTCTTGAAGAGGTATAAACATCAACTTTAATAAAAGGCAATGAAATAAAAGCGCCAATTAAAGCAATTAAGAAAGTTGTATAAATTATGGAGCTTTTTTTACTATGTTTAAATTGATGAACTTGTGTAGTGTTCTCCAATATTTCTTTGGGGAAAATATTTTTCATTTTTTCGCAATTTTTTTTAAATATAAAACAAATTTACAAAACGCGACCGTTCATCCGCACTATTTATTGTAACAATATTTTCCTTTGTTACAATTATGGTAAATATTAATAAGCAGATATGCAACTATATTGCCTTAGAATGGGTGAGCGTAAGCAAGTCAAATAGATGCTTTGCTATTGACCATAATATTGATGAGAAAACGGTGAGAAAAATACTTTATGAAGATGGTTATAGAATTCCTGTAGAAACATTACAAAAAATATGCGAATCAAGAGAATTAAAAATTTCAGATTTTTTTAATTTATTAAATTTATAGAAATATTTTATTTTATAAAGAAGCCTTTTGAATATCTCAAAGGCTTTTTTTATGTTATATAATATGGTATTAATCATTCAATTTTAAAACAGCCATAAATGCTTCTTGTGGAATTTCTACATTACCAACTTGGCGCATTCGTTTTTTACCTTTCTTTTGTTTTTCTAATAATTTACGTTTACGAGAAATATCACCACCATAACATTTTGCAGTAACATCTTTTCGAAGTGCTTTAACAGTTTCACGTGAAATTATTTTAGCACCAATAGCTGCTTGTATTGGAATATCAAATTGTTGACGTGGAATTAATTGGCGTAGTTTTTCACACATTTTTTTACCAATATTATAAGCATTGTCTGCATGAATTAATGCTGAAAGTGCATCTACAGGAGTTCCGTTTAGTAAAATATCAACACGTACCAATTTTGAAGCTTTTAAGTCTATTGGATGGTAATCAAAAGAAGCATATCCTTTTGAAACAGTTTTTAAACGATCGTAAAAGTCAAAAACAATCTCCGCCAAAGGCATGTCAAAGGTTAATTCAACACGTTCTGTTGTTAAATACGTTTGGTTGGTTATTTGCCCTCGTTTTTCAATACATAAACTCATAACCGGACCAACAAAATCAGATTTTGTAATTATAGTCGCTTTAATATATGGTTCTTCAACTCTGTTTAGTTTTGAAGGTTCAGGTAAATCGGAAGGGTTATTAACTAAAAGTACGGTATTGGGATGCTTGTTTGTAAAAGCATGATAAGACACGTTTGGTACTGTGGTAATAACAGTCATATCAAATTCACGTTCTAATCGTTCTTGAATAATTTCAAGATGTAACATTCCTAAAAACCCACATCTAAATCCAAATCCTAAGGCAGCAGAGCTTTCAGGAATAAAAACTAAAGAGGCATCGTTCAACTTCAATTTTTCCATAGAATTTCGAAGTTCCTCATAATCGTCATTATCTACAGGGTAAATACCTGCAAATACCATAGGCTTAACGTCTTCAAATCCATCAATACTATTTTGAGTTGGATTTATAGCGTCTGTTATAGTATCTCCAACTTTTATTTCACTTGCAGTTTTAACACCGGTTATTAAATAACCTACATCACCAGCTTTTATACTTTGTTTTGGAACTTGGGTAAGTTTTAAAGTACCTACTTCATCAGCATTATACTCTTTGCCTGTAGCCATAAATTTTACTTGCTCACCTTTTTTTATTTCACCATTCATAACCCTAAAATAGGTCTCAATACCTCGGTAAGAGTTGTAAACAGAATCAAAAATTAAAGCTTGTAATGGTGCATTTACATCACCCTTTGGAGCAGGAACTTTTTCAATAATAGCCTTTAAAATATTTTCAACTCCAAAACCTGTTTTACCACTTGCATGAATTACTTCCTCAGGTTTGCAGCCTAATAAATCTACAATATCATCAGTAACTTCTTCTGGGTTTGCACTGGGTAGATCAACTTTGTTTAGGACAGGAATAATTTCTAAATCATTTTCTAAAGCCAAGTATAAATTTGAAATGGTTTGTGCTTGTATACTTTGTGCAGCATCAACAATTAAGAGTGCTCCTTCACAGGCAGCAATAGACCTTGAAACTTCGTATGAAAAATCTACGTGACCCGGAGTATCAATTAAATTTAACACATACTTTTCCCCTTCAAAAATATAATCCATTTGAATAGCATGGCTTTTTATGGTAATACCACGTTCACGCTCCAAATCCATATTATCGAGTAATTGAGCTTGTTCTTCACGCACTGTAGTGGTTCCTGTAAAACTTAATAATCGATCGGCTAAAGTGCTTTTTCCGTGGTCAATATGTGCAATTATGCAAAAATTTCTAATGTTTTTCATGCTTCGTGTTCCTGTCTACAATATTTGCGCAAAGATAGCTAATTTCCTGACGGTACAAAACACAGAATTTGACTATTTTAAAAGATTAAATTTGAACTATTTTTTGAGCTTTAATACAAGCAAAAACGAAGACTTTTTAAGGTGTTAGAAAAGTCTTCGTTTTTGTCTTAACTTTCGTATTTATCTTAGTTATTCTACCCAATCGGCAACAAATAAATTGGTATCGTGTGTTCCATTGTTGTTTCTGTTTGAAGAGAAAATTAATTTAGTCCCATCGGGTGAAAACATAGGGAAAGCATCAAAAACACTATCGTACGTAATTTGTTCTAAACCAGTTCCATCAATATTAATCATAAATAAATTAAAACTATATGTTGTTTTATGATTTGATGAGAAAATAATTTTTTCTCCAGAAGGATGAAAGAAAGGCGCCCAATTTGCATTCCCCAAATTGGTGATTTTAGTTAATTCACTCCCGTCAACGTTGCAAATATATAATTCCATATTTGTTGGTTGTACCAGTCCTTGAGCTAATAAATCTTTATATTCTTTAATTTCAGTTGCTGTTTTTGGTCGTGAAGAACGGAATATTAATTTAGTCCCGTCTGGAGAAAAGAAAGCACCACCATCATAACCAAGTTCAAATGTAATTTGTTTTACATCTGTACCGTCAATATTCATAGTGTACAATTCTAGGTCTCCACTTCTAGTTGAAGTAAAAACAATTTTATCTCCTTTGGGAGAAACAGTAGGTTCAGCATCATATCCATCTTCAAAAGTGAGTTGTTTTAATTGATTTCCGTTAATATCAGCAATAAAAATATCGTAACTTTTATAAACGGGCCAAATATATTTATTGCCGTAATCTTCTTTTTTTGGAACTGGAGGGCAGTTAGCACTCACTAAGTGAGTAGAAGAATAAACAATGGTAGAATCTCCCGGTAAAAAATAACTACACGTAGTTCTTCCTTTTCCCGTACTTATTAATTGAGGAATTTCTGTACTATCTAATGGTTTTGAAGCGTTCATAATAAAAATTTGATCACATTGTAAACCCCACTTTTTGTTAGTTGCCTGAAAAACTAATTTAGAACCATCAGAATTCCAATAAGCTTCAGCATTATCACCGCCAAAAGTTAATTGTTTTACGTTTTTTAAATGTTTTTCTTCTGAGTAATGAAGTTTATTTACAATTTTTGTTGCTCCTGATTTTGCATCTTGTCCGGTTTGTTTGTTCGGAGATTTACAACCAATAAATAATAAAGTAACTAATATGAATGTTATGTTGAATTTCATGATTTAAATTATTGTTGAGCCAAAAATACAACTTAACAATGAAATAGGGAATAATAAAATTTATGTAATTTTGCAGCCATAAATTTAAGGTTTGGTAAAAATAGGGAATATAAAATTAAATAGCTTTCCGTTGTTGTTAGCACCGATGGAAGATGTAAGTGACCCTCCGTTTAGAGCATTGTGTAAAGAACAAGGAGCTGATGTTGTTTATACGGAATTTATTTCTTCGGAAGGATTAATTCGGGATGCTGCAAAAAGCAAAAAAAAATTAGATATATACGAAAAAGAGCGTCCAGTTGGAATTCAAATTTTTGGTGCAAATCTAGAATCAATGTTACGAACTGTGGAAATTGTTGAACAGTCTAAACCAGATATTATTGATATAAATTTTGGATGTCCAGTAAAAAAAGTAGTAAGTAAAGGTGCTGGAGCTGGAATTTTGAAAGATATTGACTTGATGGTTGAATTGACTGAGGCTATGGTAAAGCACACCAACTTACCTATAACAGTGAAAACCAGATTGGGTTGGGATGAAAGCTCTATACAAATTGTTGAAGTGGCCGAACGCTTACAAGATGTTGGTTGTGCTGCAATTTCAATTCACGGCCGTACACGAGCTCAAATGTATAAGGGTAAAGCAAACTGGGCACCGATTGCTGAAGTAAAGAATAACTCAAGAATGCATATTCCTGTTTTTGGGAATGGCGATGTAAATACACCTGAAAAAGCCGTTGAAATGCGTGATAAATATGGTTTAGATGGCGCCATGATAGGGCGAGCAAGTATTGGGAATCCTTGGTTTTTTAAACAGGTAAAACACTTTTTTGAAACAGGTGAACATTTACCTGAAATTACGATTGCTGAACGTGTTGAAATGGCTCGTAGACATTTACAACTAGAAATAGATTGGAAAGGCGTAGAAATAGTTGGCGTGATGGAAACGCGCCGCCATTATACAAATTATTTTAAAGGGATACCACATTTTAAAGAGTACCGTTTAAAAATGGTAACTTCAGATTCTGCCCAAGATGTGTACAATGTTTTTGATGAAGTTTTACAGAAATTTGCTTAATTTTTTGCTTTAAAAAACAAGTTTTCAAAATTTTATTCAACTAATTTTTTAGAAATTCTACTGCTTGCAATTTTAGAGGCCAAAAATCCTAATATAAGTATGGTTATAATTACGGTAATTATGTTTGAAAATGTTAACTCAACAGGATAAGCCAAATGTTGTGTTATCATAAATAGTTGATATTTTTTTTGAAGCAGTACCAAAATAACTCCAGCCGATAGCCCTATAAATAATCCGAATAAAGAGAGCATAAAGCCTTGCAATACAAACACTTGTTTAATTTCTTTTATGGTGGCTCCAATGCTGTACAATGTTTTAAGGTTGTCTTTCTTGTCTAAAATCATCATAATTATTGCTCCAATAACATTGAATAAAGCAATAATTAAAATTAATGTAAAAATTAAATAAGATGCTAAATTTTCGGTATTTAACATTTTATAAAAAACAGCATTTAATTGCTCTCGGGTTTGGATTTTAAAATTACTACCAAGTTTGTTTTTGAGTTCTGCTATAATTTCAGGTCGTTTATCTAAATTTCGGACTTTTATTTCAATGGCTGAAATTTTTTGTGGTGAATAACTCAATAATTCTTGTGCCAGTTTTAAAGAAACAAATGTAAATTTTTTATCGAGTTCATCTGTCAATGCAAAAATACCAATAGGTTGTGTGTTTATTTTGTTAAAAGCATTTTTCGGATTTGAAATGTAACCTTTACCAGGCTTTGGAACATAAATTTTTAAAGGTTCAATAAAATCAAAAACCCCAACAGATAATATGTTTGAAATTCCATTTCCAACTACAACACCTAAAGGTATTTTGGAGTCTAGCCAAGTGCCAAGATATACAGTAGTATCTATACTGTTCACATTTACATAATTTGTATCAACACCTTTTATATAGGCAATATGTGTTTTTTTATTGTATTCAAAAAAAGCACGCTCTTCAATAATTTTTGAAAAAGAAACGATTCCTTTTTGAGTTTTTAATATTTTTTGAATATCACTATTAAAATAGTATGACTTTCCTTTAATAGAAGTGATTTTTATATCGGGATCTGATGTTTTTAAGAAGCTAGAGCTAAAAGATCTTAATCCTGAAAATCCTGAGAGTACAATAAATAGCGCTAATGTTCCAACGATAACACCTATGGCAGCAATAAAAGTAATTATATTTATGGTGTTATTGCTGCTTTTTGAGAATAAATATCGCTTGGCTATGTATAAAGGAAAATTCAAATTAACGTTTTTGACGTTTATCTAAAAGCTCAGGGTTTTTAATTGGATTTCCTTTTTTACCTTTTAAAGCATTATCAATATCTTCAATATAATCTAAGCTATCATCAATATAGAAAGAAAGTTCGGGCATACGTCTTAATTGATGACGAGTACGTTTTGCCATTTCATATCGTATTGTAGACGTATTTTCTTGTACACCTTTTAAAATAATTTCTCTTTTTAACTGAGGGAAAACACTGATGTATACTTTTGCTTGGGATAAATCTGAGGTAACATGAACCTTGGTAACAGAAATAATAACTCCTCTCATGCCATCTTGAGCAGCATGTTGCAAAACATCAGCTAAGTCTTTTTGTAAAACGCTTGCTATTTTTTTTTGTCTGTTTGTTTCCATTTTGCAAAGATAATAGTTAAAAGTACATAAATATTATTTTGTTTTAGGATTGTTAGATTTTTAATTAAAATTTTATACAAAGTGATAGTTGAGGAGTTTTTAAATCTAAAATTTAGTAAATTTGTTTTGCTAATTAATTCAAAGATGAAAAAAATAGAACATATAGGTATTGCAGTTAAAGATTTAAAAAAAGCAAATACACTTTTTTCAAGTCTTTTAGGGAAGCCTCATTATAAAATTGAAGAGGTTAAAAGTGAAGGTGTAAAAACTTCTTTTTTTGAAATTGGTCCAAACAAAATTGAATTGTTAGAAGGAACTTCGGAAAATAGTCCTATTTCAAAATTTATAACTAAAAAAGGGGAAGGTGTACATCATATTGCATTTGCAGTTGATGATATTTTAAGTGAAGTAAAACGATTAAAAAAAGAAGGTTTTGTGGTGTTAAATGAAACGCCTAAAAAAGGAGCCGATAATAAACGAGTAGTATTTTTACATCCAAAATCTACGAATGGCGTGTTGATAGAATTGTGTCAGGAAGCGGATTGAATTATTGAATTAATTACGATTCGTCATGCTGAACCTGCCTGACGCGTAGGCAGGCTTGTTTCAGCATCTCATAAAATTTGTGGGAATAACATAAAATCTCGAAATAAATTAATAAAGCATGTAATTTTGCGTTAGGGATTAAACGGGTTGTTTGAGCTCTTTTAAATTGTATTTAACAATTTAAAAAGCGAGTAGTGAAAGCCCGACCCTACGGGTAACGCACCTAAAATTAAAGGTGTTATTATTTAACAAATAAACAAATAAACCATTCAACAACTATTTGTATATTGCAAACTCTTAAATAAAATTATTGTTGGATAAATCTTTTGAAAAATATCAGAAAAGAAGATTACAATCATCATATTTATCAGTGATTATTAGTATTTCTTTGGTCCTTTTTTTAATAGGTATATTAGGGTTGTTTGTTATAAAAGCAAATAGTATCACGGAACATTTTAAAGAAAAAGTGACGATGACTATTTTTTTAAATGACAATGCCAAAAAAAAGGATGTAGAAATTTTAAAAGCAGAACTAAGAAAAGCTGCATACACAAAATCAGTTACTTATATTTCCAAGAAAGAAGCAGCCAAAAAATACAGTGAAGAAATAGGAGAAGATTTTATAAAATTTTTAGGAGATAACCCCCTGAAAAATGCTATTGATATCTCATTAAAATCAGCATTTGTAACTCCTGAAAAAATGGCGAATATTGAAAAAAAATTATTAGTACGAAGTATAATTGCCGAAGTTGTATATGATAAACCTTTAATAGAGTTGTTAACAAAAAACATTACTCGCTTAAGCTTTTGGATGTTACTCTTTAGTGGCGTTTTTACGTTAATAGCAGTAGTTTTGATAAATAGTTCAATACGACTTTCAGTATATTCAAAAAGATTTACTATAAAAACAATGCAAATGGTTGGTGCAACAAAAGGATTTATTAGAGTCCCTTTTATTTGGAAAAGTATTCAGTTGGGTATTTTGGGTGCAGTGATTTCTATTTTGGGCTTGGTGGCTTTTATTTTGTATATAAATAAAACAATACCAGAATTAGAAATGTTGTCTAATTATGAAATGTTAGGAATATTATTTGCTGCTATAATTGTATTGGGAATATTAATAACTTGGATTAGTACTTTTTTTGCAACTCAACGCTTTTTAAATTTAAGAACAGATGAACTTTATTACTAAATAGAATGAAAAAACAAAAAGCAACAAAAAAACAGGGAAATAAAAATGATTTTTTATTTGGGAAAAGAAATTATACTTTTATGTTAATTGGAGTTGCTTTTATAACTCTTGGGTTTATTTTAATGGCAGGAGGCGGAAGTGATGATCCAAAAATATTTAATCCTGAAATATACAATTTTAGAAGAATTCGTTTGGCGCCAACATTAGTTCTTATAGGATTGGCAATAGAGATTTATGCAATCTTAGCTAAATCTAAAAAATAAGAATGAGCCTTATTGAAGCTATTATTTTAGCCATTATTGAAGGAATAACAGAATACTTGCCCGTTTCTTCAACAGGACATTTAATTATAGCATCTTCCTTCTTTCATATTGCAGGAGATAGTTTTACAAAATTATTTACAATTATAGTCCAATTAGGAGCAATTTTAGCGGTTGTTATTCTATATTGGAAACGTTTTTTTCAAAGTATTGATTTTTATTTAAAACTATTTGTTGCGGTTATTCCTGCTATTTTTTTAGGATTATTATTTAACAATGTGATAGATGAATTATTAGAAAGCCCTATAATTGTTGCAATATCTCTTATTTTAGGGGGTGTTATTTTAATAAAAGTAGATAAATGGTTTAAATCTAACGAAGAATTTGATAACAATAAGTTAGAAGAACACACGACAATTAGTTATGTAACAGCATTAAAAATTGGTTTTTTTCAATGCCTTGCTATGATTCCTGGAACCTCAAGAAGTGGCGCAACTATTGTTGGAGGAATGACACAAAAATTAAACAGAAAAACAGCCACAGAATTCTCTTTTTTTTTAGCAGTACCCACAATGCTTGGAGCAACTGCAAAAAAATTATTTGATTATTATCAACAGGGATTTACCTTAACATCTCAACAAATTAATTACTTGTTAATAGGTAATGTGATAGCATTTGTTGTAGCTATATTTGCCATAAAATCTTTTATAGATTACCTAAGCAAGCATGGATTTAAATTATTTGGGTACTACCGTTTAATTGTAGGTGTAGCTATTTTAATTATTCATTTTTATATTTATCCCTTAACAATTATTTAATGAAAACTGTTGAAGATTTTAAAAATGGCCAAGTTTTACTGATTGATAAACCATTAAAGTGGACTTCTTTTCAGGTAGTAAATAAATTACGTTGGCATATAAGGAAAAAATTTAATCTTAAAAAAATTAAAGTTGGTCATGCGGGAACGTTAGACCCTCTGGCTACGGGTTTATTAATAATTTGTACGGGAAAATTCACAAAAAAAATAAATGAATACCAAGGCCAAGAAAAAGAATATATTGGAGAAATAACGTTGGGAGCCACCACACCGAGTTACGATTTAGAAACTGAAATAAATGCTACTTTTTCCACAACACATATTACAGCAGAATTAATTTATAGCACAGCAAAAAAATTTATCGGTAATTTAGAGCAAAGACCTCCTATTTTCTCAGCTTTAAAAAAAGACGGAAAACGCTTGTACGAATTGGCAAGAGAAGGAAAAACAACTGAAATTGAATTGAGAAAAATTACAATCAGTACATTTGAAATCACAAAAATAGATTTGCCTATAATTAATTTTAGAGTTGTATGTAGTAAAGGAACATATATTCGATCTTTAGCTTATGATTTTGGAAAAGCATTAAATTCAGGAGCACACTTATCTGCATTGAGAAGAACCAAAATAGGAAATTTCAAAGTAGAAGATAGCCAAGGGATTGATGAATTTATAGCAAGTTTGTAAATTTGTTTTTGTTAAGGTATTTATTAAACAATTGTTATTTTAAAAAATGCCCTAACCAACTATCCATAATGTTAATTTCCCAATTTTGTTTTAATTCTCCTTTAATCGTAATTAAATTGTTAAAAACAATTGTTTTTTGCGATACACCTTTTGATTTAATCATCTTTTTAAAGTCTTTCAAATCTTTGTATTGTACAAACTCACCCTGCTTATAGCAAACATTTATTTTGTCTAATAGAATAACCTTCAGAGATTTTTCCAATTCTTGAATAAATTCAATTAATAAATTATGAGCTTCAATACTTAAATTATTTTCTGTGTCATCTACAGTTATTATAATAAACCGACCGTATTTTAATTGATAAGCACATTTTGAAGGAATGGAATTATGAAGCCAACTTGTTAAAAAAACTTCAAGATTATTTTTTATTTTGGATAATTCTTCAGGATAAAATTTCCTGCAGGATGGGAAAATCCACAATTTTGAGTTTTGTGAAATTTCTTTAAATGTTACAATCATTAATTAATGGGATTTAAAATTCAAAGGTATTTAAATTAAAGTTATGATGCTTTAAGTAGTTTTATTATTTCCTCTTGTGTATTAACTCCTTTGTCTTTATTATACCAAAGTTGTAAGTTCTTTTTTAAATCAGCATCTATACTGCCGTTTTTTTCTTTATAATCTAGGACCATTTTGGCTGCAATAGATGGTCTTGGTCCCCAAGAATTTATCACATTATTATTGTCGTCAATAATAATAATTTTTGGAATTGATTGGTTGCCATTAGTTAAAAACTGATTCATTAATTCAGGATTTTCATCTCTTAAAACAATTTTTAAATCAATTTTAGCAGAAGTTTGAGCTATTTTATTCAAAACAGGTAAAATTTGAGCCGCATCTCCGCACCAACCTTCGGCAATAACTAAGAATGTAAATTTCTTTTTTAATAAGCTCATTGATTTTAGAGTTTCACTTGAAATTTTTAAGGTTTTATCTAACCTATCCATTCTTTTATCGTTGAGTATACTAAAATTTAATATTGTTTCTGTTTGAGTTTTTCCAGTAGATTTTTTTTGAGCTAATAAATCTTTTATAAGTGACCTATACGAAGTGTATGAGATTCCTTTTTTTAAACTTTTAGTAATTAATTTGTCAATCATTTTTTTATAAATTTAGGTCTAATTATTGGCTTAATTTCTGAATTTAGCTTACATTTGTTTTAATGCTTAAAAGCGATGCAAATGTAAAGTTTGTTTTTTAATTAAAGATGTAACTGTTATCACATTTTAATAAGACAAAAAGGTCTTTTAAATGTGTCTAATATGATATTTGTCATTTTATTAACAACAATGTAATGCTACATTTGTCACATAATTTATTAATATTAAAAGTGAAATTATGAAAAAAATCAATTTAACTTACACTTTATTAGCCGTATTAGCACTTTTTATAGTGTCATGTAATGGAGGTGATAAAAAACCAGAAAACAAAACAACAAAAACCGAGGTAACTCCACAAGGCAAAGGACAATCAGCGGTTGAAGCCGTAGAAGGAGAGGAACCAAATGTTCTACAAGTAGCAAAATCATTAGATGATTTTAAAACATTAGTCGTAGCTGTTGAGGCAGCAGGGGTTGAAGATGCACTAGTAAATGCAGGGCCTTTAACAGTTTTTGCTCCAGTAAATAGTGCTTTTGACAAACTTCCAGAAGGAACAGTTGAAACATTATTGAAACCAGAAAATAAAGGTAAACTTGCTTTTATTTTAGTAAATCATGTTGCTCCTTCAAATTATCCTATTAAACAATTAAAAAAAGAGGCAAAAAAAGGGCGTAAATTGTACATGGCTTCTGGTAAATATTTAGTTGTAGAAAACAAAGATGATGGAATTTATGTTGGAGGAACAAAAATATTAAAATCTGTAAAAGTAAGTAATGGTTGGATACACGTTATAGGTGATGTGTTAGTTCCAGCAGAATAATTAAATAAGTTAAAGAAAAATAACTAAAAAAATGAAATTAAAAGTAATTGTATTAGCAGTAGTTGTAGCGTTTATAGCTAGCTGTGGTAACGAGAAAAAAGAGGAAAAATCATCAACACCAGTAGAGGTAAAAAAAGAAGTAGTAAAAAAGGAAGCAGAAGTCAATCCTATGGATAATAAAGGGATTGGACCAATAACAAGTATGACACTTGCTGATATTGATGATGCAATGGTTGCAGAAGGAAAAGAGATATTTAAAATGAAATGTTCTGCTTGTCATAAGATAAGTAAGCGTGTTGTAGGTCCTGCTTTGGCTGGAATTACTGAAAGACGTTCACCAGAATGGATTATGAACATGATTTTGAACCCAGAAGAAATGGTAGCAAAAGATCCTATTGCTAAAAAATTACTAGCTGAGTACCTAGCTCCTATGGCAAATCAAAATTTGACAGAAAAAGAGGCTAGATTAATATTAGAATACTTTAGAACAAAAAAAGCAAAATAAGCTTTATAAACAAACAAACAAACAACAATCAAATGAAAACAATTTTTAAATCTTTATTATCAATTACAATAGTATCTTTGGTGCTGAGTAGTTGCGGAAACGGAGGCACGAGTAAGAAGGGGGCACTATCTAGTAGTGCTGCTGAGAAAGTATATGTAGCCCCGGGTGAACACGATGAATTCTATGCATTTGTATCGGGAGGATTTAGTGGTCAGTTAGCAGTTTATGGATTGCCATCTGGTCGTTTATTTAAAGTAATTCCAGTTTTTTCAGTAGATGCAGAAAAAGCCTATGGTTTTAATGAAGAAACTAAACCAATGTTGAATACTTCTCATGGATTTATTCCTTGGGATGATTCTCACCATCCTGATATTTCTCAAACAAATGGAGTATTAGATGGTCGTTGGGTGTTTATCAATGGTAATAATACGCCACGTATTGCAAAAATTGACTTGACAACTTTTGAAACTACTGAAATTATAGAAATTCCTAATTCTGCAGGTAACCACAGTTCTTCTTTTGTAACTGAAAATACAGAATATGTTGTGGCAGGTACGCGTTTTTCGATACCTTATCCACAAAAAGATATGCCAATTGAGGAATACAAAGGGAACTTTAAAGGAGCTTTAACCTTTATCTCAGTAGATCCAGAAGATGGAGGAATGGATATCAAATTTCAAATTATGATGCCAGGGTTTAACTATGATTTATCGCATCCAGGTAGAGGTGCATCGCATGGTTGGTTCTTCTTTACAACATACAATACTGAAGAAGCAAACTCTTTATTGGAAGTAAATGCATCACAAAATGATAAAGATTTTATTGCAGCAATTAATTGGAAAAAAATTGAAGAATATGTAAATAACGGTGGAGGTACTAAAGCTCCAGCAAGGTACGCCCATAATGTTTATGATGAAGAAACTCATACAGCAACATCAACAATGAGAAAAGAAGTATTAATTGTTAACCCAAGTGAAGTTCCTGGAGCTGTTTATTTTATGCCAACACCTAAATCACCTCACGGTTGTGATGTTGACCCTTCAGGAGAATACATTGTAGGAAATGGAAAGTTAGCCGCAGAATTAACAATACATTCATTCAGCAAAATGATTAAAGCCATTGAAGAGAAAAAGTTTGACGGTGAGGCTTATGGTATTCCAATTTTACAATATGAAGCAACTTTAGCAGGTGTGGTTAAGCAACCAGGGTTAGGCCCTTTACATACAGAATTTGATGGTAAAGGAAATGCGTATACTACGTTCTTTATTTCTTCCGAAGTTGTAAAATGGAAATTAGGAACTTGGGAAGTTATTGACAGAAAACCAACATATTATTCAGTAGGTCACTTAATGATTCCTGGAGGAAACTCTAGAAAACCATTTGGTAAATATGTATTGGCAATGAATAAAATTACAAAAGACCGTTATTTACCTACAGGTCCTGAAGTAACTCAATCTGCTCAGCTATATGATATAACAGGAGATAAGATGGAATTACTATTAGATTTTCCAACAATTGGTGAGCCACACTATGCTGCTGGAATACCTGCTGATATTGTAGCAAAAAATTCTAAAAAGATATTTAAGTTAGAAGAAAGTAAGCATAAATATGTAATTAGATCTGAATCAGAAGCAAAAGTAGTTAGAGAAGGAAATGAAGTACATATTTATATGACAATGATACGTTCTCACTTTGCCCCTGATAATATTGAAGGAATACAAGTTGGAGATAAAGTTTATTTTCACGTAACTAACTTAGAGCAAGATTATGATGTACCTCATGGTATTTCAATGATTGGAGCACAAACATCAGAGTTGTTAATTATGCCAGGACAAACAGAAACATTTGTTTGGTATCCAAAACAAGTTGGTGTATGGCCATTTTATTGTACAGATTTCTGTTCTGCATTGCACCAAGAAATGCAAGGGTATATTAGAGTATCTCCTAAAGGATCGAAAGTTCCTATTAAGTTTACTTTAGATGGTGACGCAGTTGATGCTGAATAAATAAACATTTATAAAAGATAAAAAGTTAACGGGCAGTCATTATATCTGCCCGTTTTCTCATTTAAAATAAATAAGATTGTTTTATCTTTTATGTAAGTATTATTACATATTTAAACAGTGTTGTTTTGTAAATTTGTAACCAATATTACCTTAATAACCATTAGAAATTTAAACATATAAAAAATTATGAAGAAATCTAAACTATTAATGATTGTAGGATCATTGTTATTATTAGGACTTTTTGTATTCCCACTATGGAACATAACCTTGGAAGCGCCGCAATATCCTATCCCATTAGGTATGGATATTCACATAAATAAGTTTGAAGACACTCATGAATTTGACATTAAAAATATCAACTTAATGAATCACTATGTTGGAATGCAGTACATTCCAGAAACAATTCCAGAGTTTAAAATTTTTCCTTGGGCGGTTGGAATAATGGTTGTTTTAGGGGTAATAATAGGACTTAAAGGTAATTATAAATTATTTTTAGCTTGGTTTATTGTTATGAGTTTGTTAGGTATTGCAGGGATGTATGATTTTTACTTGTGGGAGCATGATTATGGACATAACTTAAATCCAAAAGCAATTATGAAATTCACAAATCCCGATGGTTCAATTATGGGATTTCAGCCACCATTATTTGGTTCAAAGGATATCTTAAATTTCAAAGCACATTCATATCCTAGAATAGGAGCTTACTTGATGTTTGTAGGAATGGCATTAACTTTTGTAGCTTTTGTTGTTGGGAAAAAAGAGTCAAAGGATTAATAAAATTAAAACACTACATAAAATAAATTAAAACGGGTATATTCATATAGATTATACTCGTTTTAATGTATATTTGAAAACTTCTAAAATTAAAAATGATGAAAATAAAATATTTAAAACATATAATTGGGCTTGTTGTTTTATTGTTTATAGTTTCTTGTAAAGTTGAACCACAAGCAATTGAATATGGAAAAGATCAATGCAGTTACTGCAAAATGAATATTGTTGACAAAACACATGCAGCACAATACGTTACTAAAAAAGGGAAACAATTTAAATTTGATGCTATTGAATGTATGATTAATGATTTAAATAATAAAGATGAAGGAGATATGGCTATCCTGTTAGTTGCTAATTATGGAAACCCAGGAGAAATGATTGATGCCAAAACAGCAACATATTTAATTAGTAAAGAAATTAAAAGCCCTATGGGTGCAAATTTATCTGCCTTTTCTTCAAAAAGCAAGGCTGAAGAATTTAAGCAAAAATATGGAGGAGAAAATTACAGTTGGATAACGATAAAACAAAAGCTTTCAGATAAATAATGAAATTCAAAATTTTCTTTTTTCTTTTTTTCAGTGTCTTAACTATCTCAGCGAAACAAATTGAAGTTTGCCATAGCTGCACTATAAAAACCATATCGGAAGCTATTAAAATCTCAGTAGCTGGTGATGAAATTTTTGTTAAGAAAGGAATATATAAAGAGCAAAACATTATCATTGATAAATCAATTTCATTGATAGGTGAAAAAGGAGCAGTAATTGACGGTGAAAATGAAGGAGGAATTTTAATTTTTGAAACAGATAATTTCACCATCAAAGGTATAAAAATCATCAATGTTGGGATAAGTTATACCATTGATTATGCAGCAATAAAAGTAGTAAAAGCCCAAAACTTTATCATTGAAGATTGTATTTTAGAAGGCGTGTTTTTTGGAATTTTAATTGAAAAATCCAAAAAAGGAATAATACGTAATAATAAAATTTCTAGCAATAGGAAAAATGAAGCAAGCTCAGGGAATGGTATTCATATTTGGAGTGGTAGTGAAATGGAAATTTACAACAATGAATTGTTTGGACTGCGTGACGGACTTTATTTTGAATTTGTAAAAAAAAGTGAAATTTATAAAAATGTAAGTCATGATAATATTCGTTATGGATTGCATTTTATGTTTTCAAATCATAATATCTATCATCATAATGAGTTTCGAAATAACGGAGCAGGTGTAGCAGTTATGTTTTCTAAGTTTATTACCATGTATAACAATACATTTAAGTTAAATTGGGGGTCGGCTTCCTATGGGTTATTATTAAAAGAAATTTATGACGCTGAAATTTATAATAATTTATTTGAGGAAAATACCATAGGTATAAACGGAGAAGGCTGTACTAGAATTAACTATACTAATAATACTTTTTTACGTAATGGTTGGGCGGTTAAAATAGCAGGAGCTTGCTATGCAAATATTTTTGAAAAGAATGATTTTATGCATAATTCTTTAGATTTGGCGTATAACTCTAAAGTAAATGATAATAAATTTGAAAATAACTATTGGAGTGAATATACTGGCTATGACCTAGATAAAGATGGGGTAGGAGACATTCCTTACCGACCTGTAAAATTATTTTCATACATTGTAAATAAAACTCCAGAAGCTTTGGTATTATTAAGAAGTTTATTTGTAGATATTATCAATTTTTCAGAAAAAGTTTCACCGGTTTTTACACCAGATAATCTAATGGATAAAAAACCAATAATGAAAAGAATCAATGATTGAATTTAAAAATTTACACAAGAGTTTTGGTAAATTAACTGTTTTAGACGGTTTAGATTTGTCAATAAAAAAAGGAGGAATTTTCGCCATTTTAGGTCCAAATGGATCTGGAAAAACAACACTAATTAAATGTTTATTAGGAATGGTAATTCCAAATAAAGGAGAAATTAACTTTAATAATAAGAGTGTTTTAAAAAAATGGGAATACAGGGATAATTTAAATTATTTACCTCAAATAGCAAATTTCCCTCCAAATTTAACAGTTATTGAACTAATCAATATGGTGAAAAACCTTCGACCAAAAGAATCTGAAGAATCCAAACTAATAAAACTTTTTGGCTTAGAAGATTTTTTAAATAAAAAATTGGGAAATTTATCTGGAGGAACCAAACAAAAAGTAAATATTGTACTTACGTTTATGTTTGATAGTGAACTCATAATTTTAGACGAACCAACTACAGGTTTAGATCCTATTGCACTTATTCATTTAAAAGAGTTAATTCAAGAAGAAAAGGCTAAAGGGAAAACCCTATTAATAACAACACACATTATGAGTGTTGTTGATGAGTTGGCTGATGAAATTGTATTTCTATTAGATGGTAGAATTTATTTCAAAGGAAGTATTGAAGCCCTTAAAAAACAAACTAATAATAACAATTTAGAGCATGCTATTGCTAATTTAATATCAAAACAATATGCTTAAAATATTAAAATATAGCTTTTATGACCTTATGCGTAGTAGATGGAGCTATGTGTACTTTATTTTTTATTTATTACTAGGTTTTGTATTATTATTTTTAAATAATGATGTGTCAAAAGCAGTAATAACATTAATGAATATTATTATTGTATTAACACCACTAATAGGAACCATTTTTGGAGTTATGTACTACTACAACTCAAGAGAATTTACAGAATTATTATTGGCGCAGCCCATAAATAGAAGTAAAATATTTATGGGTCAATACATTGGTATATCACTTTCATTAACCTTAAGTTTACTTTTAGGCTTAGGTATTCCATTTGTGGCATATGGCCTATTTAAATCTGCCGCAATTTTTGATTTTAGTTTATTGTTAGTTGTAGGATCTTTTTTGAACTTTATTTTTGTTGCACTTTCATATAACATTGCACTTTCAACTGAAAATAAAATAAAAGGATTTGGATATGCTATTTTAATGTGGTTGTTTTTAGCTGTAATATATGATGGCCTTTTCTTAATCTCATTGATGATTTTTAATGACTATCCACTAGATAAATTTTCATTAATAGCAACCATGTTTAACCCTATTGATTTATCTAGAATATTAATTTTATTAAAATTAGATATCTCTGCATTATTAGGCTACACAGGAGCGGTTTTTAGAAAGTTTTTTGGAACAAACGTAGGAATGTTAATCTCTATGTTTATACTTATATTATGGGTGGTATTCCCAGTTTTCAGAATTAATAGAAAACTTAGAAAAAAAGATTTTTAAAATTAAAAAGTTTAGTTATTTTCAAATTTTTTAAATAAACTATTTAACATATTTTCTGACATTGAGTGTAAATCAAATTTTGGTTGCCATCCCCAATCTTTTTTTGCATTAGAATCATCAATGCTTTTAGGCCAGCTATCAGCAATACTTTGCCTAAAATCTTTGTGATACGTAATTTCAAACTCAGGGATAAAAGTTTTTATTTCTGCAGCAATTTGTTCAGGTGTAAAACTCATAGCTGCCAAATTATAGGATGATCTAATTTTTATTGCTTCTGGTTTTGCTTCCATAATTTTTATAGTGGCTTCAATAGCATCATCCATATACATCATTGGTAATTTTGTATTTTCACTTAAAAAAGAATCGTATTTACGATTGTGTAATGCATTGTGATAAATTTCTACAGCATAATCGGTGGTCCCACCTCCAGGATTTGTTTTCCAACTAATAATTCCAGGATAACGCAAGCTTCGAACATCAACACCATACCTGTTATGGTAGTATTCACACCAGCGTTCACCTGCAAGTTTGCTTATGCCATAAACAGTAGTGGGTTCCATAATTGTTTTTTGAGGCGTATTTTCTTTAGGTGTAGTTGGCCCAAATACAGCGATAGAACTTGGCCAAAATAATTTTTTAATCTTTCCTTCTTTAGCTAAATTAAGTACATTAAATAATGAGTTCATATTTAATTCCCAAGCTTTTGAAGGGAACTTTTCACCAGTTGCAGAAAGCATAGCAGCCATTAAATACAATTCATTAATTTCGTATGTATTAATAATTTTTTCAATAGCACTTTTATCTAAAGCATCTACTATTTCAAAAGGTCCAGACTGCATTAATTCAGTACTTCCCTCTCTAATATCAGCAGCAATTACAGCATCACTTCCATTAATTTCACGAAGTTTTAGCGTCAATTCAGTACCAATTTGACCACAAGCCCCAATAATTAAAATACGTTTATTCATATAGCTAAATATCCTTTTGTTGTAGCTTCAAAGATACTTAAAATAAATTTTCAATAGATATAGGTTTGTTTTTTATCAAAACAATATTTTTTTAATAAAATAGCTTAATAATTAGTATTTTTGAAGTCAATAAATTTTAAAATGAAGCACATATATAGTTTTTTATTAATCATTTTATTTTTAAGTTTTTCTTGTAACAAGTCAAAAACTACACAGGAAGTGTCTAAAAATATAGATTCGTTAAAAATAAGTTTAGATACTAGAATAGTTAGTAGACTTGGAGAAACATTGATTCCTACAGCAAAAAAAGCAGTTTCAGATTGGAAAGAATATCGAAATGTTGATAAATTTATTTTAAAATATTATAATATTTCAACTATGGAAGCACTTCAAAATGCGCGTGAACTTTCTGAATTGGTTAAGCAAATGAAGGATTCTATTAGGGTTGAAAAGCTAAAACAGCCGAGTGTTATTGCACGTTTAAATGTATTAGAAAATGAGTCGTTAAGACTGGCTGATATGGCTACAATTCATTCAATTTCTAATGAAGAAGTAAAAAATGAGGTTGAAAAAATAGTTGAAATTTATTCAGCAGTTAATTCAAAGATAAATACAATTTATAAGGTAGCAGCCATTCAAAAATCATTAGAGGTAGATACTGAAATACCAATTGAAATTAAGAAGAAGCCTGCAAAACGACCTAAAAGATACAGAAATAAAATAATACCTCCCAAAAAAACAAAACAATGAAAAAAATAATCTATTTATTAATCATACCATTTTTGTTTGTAAATTGCGAAAAAAAACAACTACCGATAAAAGTTAATTTAACTGTTGAAAAAGAAAAAATTAATAATGTATTAGATGCATGGCATAAAAATGCTGCTGAAGCAAATTTTGAGTTGTATTTTAATGCGATGGTCACAGATGCTATTTTTATTGGGACAGATGCTTCTGAAAACTGGACAATTCCCGAATTTAAAAACTTTAGCAAACCTTATTTCGACAAAGGAAAAGCTTGGAACTTTAAACCTGTTGAACGTAATGTATATGTTAATTCAGATGGAAAAATTGCTTGGTTTGATGAGTTATTGGATACTTGGATGGGTGTTTGTAGAGGTTCAGGAGTTTTAATAAAGAATAAGGACACTTGGGAAATTGAACACTATGTTCTTTCGTTAACAATACCTAATGGTAATGTTGAAGATGTAATAAAAATAAATAGAGAAAAAGATTCATTGTTTCTAAAAAAAAATAGAAAATAAGTTACATAAGGGTATTTACAATTTTATATACTAATTCAGATTCATAACCTTTGGAAAGAAGAAAAGTAACAAGTTTATTTTTTTTCTTAAAGGCGTTGGGCTCTTTTAGTAGATTTAATTTTTTTTTAGCAATTTTTCCAAGAGTTTCTAAATAATCATCTTCGTCAATTTCTTGTAAGGCAGTTTTAATATTATATTCTGTAATATTTTTAAACTTTAGTTCATTTATAATTTTTATTCTGCCCCATTTTTTTATTGAGAATTTACCTCTTACAAAAGCCTTTGCAAAACGCTCTTCATTTAAAAAATTATGTTGTATTAAATGAAGTATTATTTTTTCTTTTGCTTCTGGTATCATTTTTAAATCATATAATTTTTGTTCAACTTCTTTATGGCAACGCTCTTGGTAAGCACAAAAATGTTCTAAAATTTTAGTTGCTTCATTAACAGTATATGATTTTTGATTTTTCATAAAATTAATTAAAAACAGAATTTACTTTAATTAGGCAAATTCTGTTTAACAGTTTATTAAGTGCTTTTTGTATTATTGTTTTCTTTTTAATCTTAATTTTAGGTTATTTAGTAATGAAAACATCACAGGAACAATTATTAATGTTAAAAAAGTAGCAAAAGTTAATCCAAAAATAATAGTCCATGACATTGGTCCCCAAAAGGCAACATTTTCTCCACCAATATAAAACTGAGGATCAAATTCGGTAAACAGCGTCATAAAGTTTATGTTAATACCAATAGCCATTGGCAGCAGCCCCAAAATAGTTGTAATAGCTGTTAGTAATACTGGTCTTAAACGAGTTTTACCACCTTCAACAATACTTTCATAAATTAATTCTTTAGTTAAAGTACCTTTTTCTAAACCTTGTTCCAATCGTTTTCGTTGCATTATTAAAATAGTATAATCTATAAGTACAATGGCATTGTTTACAACAATTCCTGCCAACGAAATAATACCAATCATTGTCATTATAATTACAAATTCCATCCTAAAAATAATAAGTCCAAGTAAAACTCCAATTAAACTTAATACAACAGATAATGAAATTATTATTGGTGTTGAAGTTGAATTAAATTGGCCAACTAAAATTAAGAAAATTAAAAATACAGCAATTAACAAAGCTTTACTCAAAAAGGCCATTTCTTCAGTTTGCTTTTCTTGCTCGCCTGTAAAAGATATAGCCATGTTCTTAGGTAGGTTGTAATTTTCTAACAAGCTTTGTATTTGATTATTAACTTCAGTAGCATTGTAGTTTTCAAGTACATTCGAAAATATAGTAATAACTCTTTTTAAATCTTTTCGTTTAACAGCACTAAATGTTGAAGCCTTTTCAGCATGAGCAACTGAAGAAATAGGGACTTGAACAATTTTACCATTACTTTGGTTTCTAAATGTAATTTTCTGATTAATAAGCGCTTCTTTATTGTATCTATATTTATCCATTAAGCGAATATTTATAGGGTAATCATCTTCACCATCTTTAAATGTTGAAACCTCTTTTCCAAATAATGAAGTTCTTAAAGCATCTCCAATTTGTGCAGTAGAAATGTTTAAACGTCTCGCTTTTTGTCGATCAATAATAATAGGTAATTCGGGTTTTCCTTGTTCTACATCTAATTTTAAATCTTCAATACCTGAAATGTTAGCACTATTAATAAACTGTTTAATTTTTTCTGATGTTACCAGTAATTCCTTATAATTATCGCCAGATACTTCAATATTGATAGGGGCTCCTGTAGGAGGTCTTTCAGAAGGGCTATCAACAGTTATATTTACCCCTGGAAAACCTTGAACTAAGTTTCTGATTTCGACCAAAACATCTTTGGTATTAACACCATTACGTTCAATAAATTTCACAAAATCTACCGTTATACGTGCTTTATTTGGAGTGGTACCTCCCTGTTGACCTCTTTTTGGATCGCTTGTTCCTTCACCAACTTGCCCAATTACAGAAGTTACTAAAAAATTACTTCCATTTACTTCATACTTTTTTAAATAATTTTGAATTTTGGTTTCAATTGTTTCTGAAAGTTTATTGGTAACTTTAATATCAGTTCCTATAGGATATTCTAAATAAACATATACTTGTTTTGGAGGTGTTTCAGGAAAGAAAAGAACTTTTGGAGGAAATGCATCAAAAAGCATTATAGATAAAAATAACAAACCGAAAATCCCTAAAAAGAATCTTCTCGGTCTTTTTCCTTTCAGAGCAAACCTTAAAGTACGTTCATACAAATTCTCTTGTCGGGGCAGATAGGTATTTTGAAACCAATCAGTAGCAGGAGTTAATAGTTTGGTGTTTATGATTCTAAATAACCCAATTAGAACTAGTATTAAGCCAAATGCATTTAAGCCTTTTATTTCAAACATTAAGCCTCCAATTATGAATAAAACTCCAATTAAAAACAGGATAGAACTGGAAAATAAAAGTCTTTTAAAATTAACTTCATCTTCTTTAATTTTCATAAAAACAGAAGTTAACATAGGGTTAATAACCAATGCAACAAACAAAGAAGATGTTAAAACAATAATTAATGTAATAGGTAAATAGCGCATAAACTCTCCCATAATACCAGGCCAAAAAGCCAATGGCAAAAAAGCGGCTAGTGTGGTTGCTGTTGAAGCAATAATTGGCATAGCAACTTCACCAACACCGTATTTTGCAGCATCTATTTTTGAGTAACCCTCATCTAAAAGCCTATATACATTTTCAACAACCACAATACCATTATCTACTAGCATACCTAAGGCAATTACTAATGAGAATAATACCATCATATTTAAAGTAACACCAATGGCATTTAGTACAATAAATGAAATAAACATAGATAAAGGAATCGCAATTCCAACAAAAAGTGCATTTCTAACCCCAAGAAAGAAAAGAAGTACTAAAACAACCAAAATTACACCTAAAATAATACTGTTTTCTAGGTCTGCAACCATTGTTTTGGTATCGTTGGTTTGATCGTTGGTTTTAGAAATATTTAAATTTGGAGGAAAATAATTTTCTTTTGCCTTTGCAATAATTGCATCTATTTGAGTTGAGGCATTTATTAAATTCTCGCCTCCACGTTTTGTAACATCTAGCATAACAACAGGCTGTGAAAATTCACGAGCATAACTTTGCTTTTCTTGCTCTTTAAAATTAACATTAGCAATGTCACGGAGGTAAACTATATTTCCGTGTTCCTGTTTAACAATAATATTAGCTATTTCCTTTGCTGATTTAAATTCTCCAATAATGCGCACACTTCTCCGGATTCCTTCCTCCAATAAATCGCCGCCTGAAATGGTCATATTTTCATTTTTAATAGCCATTGCAATATCATTAAAGCTAATTTGTGAGATTTCCATTTTATATAAATCAACACTAATTTCAATTTCTTTATCTTGAATACCACGAATATCAACTTTAGAAATCTCAGGAACTTTTTCAATTTCATCTTCCAAGTACTTCCCGTACTCTTTGAGTTGATCCATAGAAAAATCACCAGACAAATTAATATTCATTATTGGCATTAATTCTGCAAAGTTCATTTCTTGTACATTGGGATCTGCAGGCAAATCTGTTGGAAAATCCTTATCAGATTTGGCAGCATCAACTTTGTCTTTTACTTTGCGTAATGCTTCAGTTGGAGTAATACTAAAATCAAATTTTACCTGAATAGAGGAAAAACCTTCAATTGAAGTTGAAATAATTTCATCAACTCCAGAAATTCCATTGATTTCTTTTTCAAGCGGACGTGTAATTAGCTTCTCTATGTCAATTGCTGAGTTTCCAGGATATGGTGTTGATATAAATATTTGAGGAACAACAATTTCTGGAAAAGCCTCCCTAGGCATGCTTTGATAAGAAAATATTCCTGCTAAGAAAATCATTCCAATCAACACAAATACAGTCATTTTATTATGAATGGACCATGTTGAAAGTTTAAACTCTTTTAATACTTTATTCATTATAAGGTTTCTTCTACGTTAATTCTTAAATTTAGTTTGTGGTTATTTTAACAATTTCACCATTTTGTACTAGCCTAGCACCTACGTTTACTAAAGTATCATTTTTTGTTAACCCTTCACTAACATATGTTTTATGATTGTACTCTTTTGTGGTAGTTATCATACTTTTTACAACGGTATGTTCTCCATTTTTAGTTTTAACTGTAAACACATAATTGTTATTATTTTGATCTTGTTGTATTAAATTTGATGGAACGATGATACCTTTAGCCATAAAATCTAAAAATTTAACATCAGCCAACAAGTTAGGTTTGATACTTTGATTTTTATTTGAAAGATTAATTCTTGTTTTAAAACTTCTATTGTTAGGATTTATATAATTTCCAACTTGAGTTATTTTTGCAGTTACTTTTTTATGAATTGAAGGGAAATTAATTATAGTTTCTGTACCTATTTTAATTATTGGTAAATACGTTTCAGTTACGTCAGCTTCAACGTAAACATTGTCTAAATTTAGTAGACGTATAATTGCTAATTGAGGACTGGTAAGTTCTCCTTTTTTAGGAAAAATTTCATCAACAACACCACTAAAAGGTGCTGTAATTTTCATTTTTTTTGCTTGAGTTTTTAAACTAACAAGTTTATTTTCTAAACTTTCTTTTTTTGTTTTAGTTTGTAAATATTGTATTTCAGAACCTATTTTTTGTTCCCAAAGTCGTTTTTGACGCTCAAAAGTTGTTTTTGCTAAAGATAGTTGGGTGTTTAATTCTGTAATAGCATCTTTAAGTTCAGCATCATCTAATTGAATTAGTGTTTGCCCTCTAGCAACTTGTTGCCCTTCTTTAACAAAAATAGTTTTCACAATTCCTCCTAACTCGGGGCGAATTTCAATATTTTTATCGGCATGCACTACTCCTTGAATTTCTACATAATGTTTAAAAGTATCTTTTTTAATAGGTAAAATGGTTATTATTTGTAAATTTTTGTTGTCATCTAGTTCTGAAATTTGGTATTCAACAGTTTTTAATTCTTTTGACAAACTATCAATTTTACCAGTTAACGTAGTTTTTTGATCTGTTAAGTCTTCAAGTGAATTCGTTTTCGATTCGTTTTTACAAGATATTAGCAGTATTGAAATTATTAAAATGGTTATTATTTTTTTCATTATTGAATTTTTTCTAGTTATTAATAGGAGTATTTAATGCATTGTCTAAAGCTGCTTTGGTTTCAATTACTGTAAGCATTGCTTGTAAATAATTTTGCTGTAAAGAGTACAATTGTCTTTGAGCTTGTAATAAATCAAAGCTTGTTGAAATTCCTTCAAAAAATTTGATTTGTTGTTTATGCTCTATGCGTTGAGCCAATGTTAAATTTTGTTTTGCAGTTTCTAATTCTTCAAGGCTAAAATTATAATTGGTTTTTGCCGTTTCTAATTGTAGTTGTAATTTTTGTTCAGTTTCGGTTAAAATGGTTCGAGCTTTTTCAAGCTCAATTTTAGCTTGTTGCGTTCTGGCACTTCTTGCTAAACTACTGAATAGGGGTATGTTTAAAGTTACACCAAGTAATGATGAACCAAACCATCGTTGTTCTTTTTTGAGAAAATTAAAATTATTCCCAAATCCACCATAATCAAAGTTTACAAAACTATTTAAAGAAGGCAGTGCTTTACTTTGTTCTAATTTCACTAGAAGTTCGTTTGCTTTTGCTGCATTTTTGGCTATTTTAAAGTCTACATGATTTTCAATGGTTAAATTAGAAGATAGCAATCCTAAGTCTATATTTTCTTTTGTTAATTTGTTTAATGAGTCGGTTAAAATAACATTTGTGTTTATGTCAATTCCTAAAGTTATGTTTAACATTTTATAGGCAATACTTTTTAAATTTTTGGTTTTTGATAGCTGACTTTTAACGGATGCTAGTGTAATTTTTAGTTGCTCAACGCTTTCTTCTTCACCAAAGCCATTTAAATATATTTGTTCAGTTTCATGAAGTGTTTTTTCTAAATTTTGAATATTTTTTTCTAAGATTAGAAGGCTTTCTTCACTTAATAAAACATTGCCATATGCATTTATAATAGCTTCTCTAATACTTAAATCTGTTTTTTCTTTAGCATTTTCAGATATTTTCAAGTAGGTTTTAGCTGATTGTAAACCTACTAGATAGGAACCGTCAAAAATTAACTGACTTAAAGTAGCTGAAGCATTCATATTGTGTTTTGTTACAAACGAGACCTCTGTAAATTCTCCTGGGTTACCGCCAATAAATTCTGCAGGAATTAATATTAGTTGCTCTTTTATCCATTGTTTGTAATCAATTTTAGCATCTATTTGTGGTAATCCCATAGTTGTAGTTTCCCATTTTTTCTTTTTAGCGGCATCAATATCTCTTGTTGCATTTATAGCAGCATAACTATTTTTAAGTGCGTAGTTTATAGCTTGTTCAAGTGATAGTGAAATACTTTCTTGTGCATTTGCCGAAATGCTTATTAATATTCCTATAAATAGTAGTCTTGTTTTTCTCATTCCTAAAACTTGTTTTTTTCTAATTGCTCTTCTAAAATTTTCAATCCTTTTGGTGTTGCTATGGCTCTTGTGTGGTATTCTAAAACACTGGTTTCTAATTTATTTAATGTGTTTTTATTGTAGGTATGTAAATTTGAATTATGGACACTCATTGCCAACGAAAAATAAAATTTTGTAATAAGTTCCTTATCTATATTTTTTCTGTACAAACCTTCAGAAATTCCTTTATTGAGATTGTTTGAAATACAATCTTTAAACATTGAGAACTCATCGGCCATAATTTTACGATGTATTTTTGGGTAATATTTTTCAAGCTGATACATTGGTGAATCATCAGAATTTTTAAACATGTTTTTAAACATGTTTTTTACTTCAAAATTCTCCTGAATAGCATTATATCCTTTGCTACAAATACAAAAAACAGCATTATGCACAGTATTGTGTAATAGAGTTACAGCCTCATTTACAAGTTCTTCTTTGTTTTTAAAAAATTTATAAATAGTTTTTTTTGAGATGGCCAGTTCATTGGCTATATCGTCCATAGTCACACTTTTAAAACCATATTTTAAAAATATTTCACCGGCTTTCTGTAAAATTATATCCTTCATTCCTTTCATTTTACTTTAAAACAGAATGCAAATGTACAAAAGGAAACTTTAGAAACAAAAAAAGTTTCCAAAGTTTTACAATTTAATAATATTTAAAATGTAAGTTTAAAAATTATCTTGAATCATGTATTTTTACAGAAACTAAGAACAGAATGAGAATTATTGATACCTATAAAGAGGACTTTATCACATTTTTAAATAAAAAAATTAAAATAGAAGAGCCAACTAATTTGTATGAACCCATACATTATATTTTACAGTTAGGAGGAAAGCGTTTACGACCTGTTTTAACACTAATGACTTGTGATTTGTTTAATGGAACAATTCAGAATGCTTATGATGCTGCTTTAGCAATTGAAGTTTTTCATAATTTTACGTTAATTCATGACGATGTTATGGATAAAGCACCTATTAGAAGAGGAAAAGATACTGTTCATCAAAAATGGGATTTAAATACAGCAATATTATCTGGTGATGCTATGATGATTATGGCTTATCAATGCTTGGAGAATTATGAACCTGTTATATATAAAAAGTTAAATATACTTTTTAGCAAAACAGCTTTAGAAGTTTGTGAAGGACAACAACTTGACATTGATTTTGAAACTAGAAATAATGTTTCTATTGCTGAATATATAAAAATGATAACGTATAAAACTTCAGTTTTGGTTGCCGCAGCTATGAAAATGGGAGCGATAATTGCAAATGTTTCAGAAGAAGATTCTATAAAAATATATGAGTTTGGTTTAAATCTTGGAATAGCTTTTCAATTACAAGATGACTATCTAGATACTTTTGGAGATGTTAAAACTTTCGGAAAGCAAATAGGAGGAGATATTGCCGAAAATAAAAAAACATTCTTATACCTAAAAACACTAGAAGTTTCTGATGTTGAAGATACTAAAAAACTACTAGATTTATACAGTTTAAAACAGCGCAATCAAAGTAAAATTAATGAAGTAACTCAGTTATTTTTAAAAAATAAAATACCTGAAATTACTATAAAAGAGATTGAATTATATACCAATAAAGCATTAGAAATTTTAAAACACCTTTCGATTTCTGAAGAAAAAAAATCAATTTTAAAAGATTTTGGATTGAATTTAATGAAACGAACTATTTAACGCAATGCAGCAAAATTTAGAAACATTAGAATTACTAGATAAAGTAATAGATGAAAATTTATATCAAAATTTAATTATACAATTAAATAAAGATTTTCAATTATCTAATTTGAATGAAAGTTTTGAGTTGTCGAGTGAACCTAATCAATTAAAAAAAACACTGGCTACTATTTTACTAAAACTAATAACAAAACAATATGATGATTATTTAAACCTGTTGTATAGAATTGATGTATCAGAAAAAGAATTATTAACCGTAAGCAGCAATAATTTAGATGTTACAGTTGAGCAAATAACATATATAATTTTGAAAAGAGAGTACCAAAAGGTTTGGTTTAAAAATAAATTCTGAAAACCGGATTTAATGCTGAAGAACTAGTAATACTCCTAACTTTATCAAATAAAACATCATAACGTAAACCCATAGAAATATTACCAGTTACATACTCAAGACCAAAATATAATAGCGAATAAAAAATAGATTTTGCGCATGTTAATTGTTTCTGCTAAGGTAATAAATTATTTTATCAGATAAATATTGTACATAATACAAATAAGTATTATTTTCGCACTCAGATTTAGGTCCCATAGCTCAGCTGGTTAGAGCACCTGACTCATAATCAGGGGGTCCATGGTTCGAGCCCATGTGGGACCACAGAAATTTAAAAGCTTTACAGAGATGTAAGGCTTTTTTTATGCTGAACATCTTGTTGATTAAAAGAATATTTTACCTTTTTATTGTATGATTAAAATAATAGTGGTATAGTATTAAAAACCGAACAATAAATACAAAGGGGGATTTATTAGGGGTTAATACGACATACATAAAGAAACTATTAATCAATTTTTAAGTTGTGTATATAACTATTAATAGGTAAATTAGCCTCCGGATTTTAAAATTTCTTTTCAAGAAAGATTATTTTAACAGGTATTATTTGAATTTTCCCCTCACATTCAAAAAAATAAATATAAAAACATTAAGAGTAAATAATTACTTTTGATAAACTATTAATTACAAACCAAACATTATGAAAAAAGTAACAATTATTTCTTGCCTAGTATTAATGGCAGTATTAATTACAAGTTGTGAACAAGAAACGTTAGACCCAGCAGAAAATGCTGAGTTAAATTCAAAAACAGAAGTACAATCTTCTAAATTAGCAGAAGAGGGTTTGCATAATAATTTAGATTATGACAATGATGGTTGCCCTAATCAGGATGATGCACACCCATGGTCTAATATGAGTGAAACAATTAGATTTGACTATTACACAGATACAGGAGTAGAGAATAAATTTGTTAATTGTGGCTCTACTATGGCTGATTTAGTAGATGATCTTATTATGGAAATGAACATTGAATATGGGTGTATAGAATCCAAAACTTCCCTCCAAAAAGAAATAAGATTTAATGATAATTGGGAGGCAGTACACCGAATATTTGTTAGAAGAATGGCGCGTTTAACATATTACTGGAGAAAAGACAAGTTAATTACCAGAAGTGATAGAACAAAACTGTATCGTGCGGCTAAAAATTCAAATGTACCAAATTGCGGTTACTATAGAGGTGTTGAATGATTGAAACAGATAAGTAACTTAAAAAATGAACTATAAAATATAGAAATCTTATAAAAGAGGCTGTCTGAAAAGTGTCATTCTGAATGAAATGAAGAATCTCAAAAAATGATAACCATTTTATTATCAGATAAATAATATTTTTCGACTGCGCTCAAAATGACAAAATAAAGACTTTTTAGACAGCCTCTTTTTTTACCTTCCATAATTATTTCATTTTATATTCGTCCTAAATTAATATGAAAAACATTATTGATATGAAAAAATGGCAAACTTTTGTACTACTCCCTATTTTATTTTGTTGGTTTAACTCACATGCACAAAACTACCAGGCAACATTAAAAGATTATGATAGTAAAGAAGTAATACCTTTTGCAAGTATCTTATTTGCTACAAACAATGGTGTTATTACGAATGAAGATGGAAAATTTAGTTTAAATTTAAGTGAAATTAAACAAGACAGTATTTATATTTCCTCTGTAGGTTATCTTAAAAAAGGTTTTGCTATAAATACATTAAAAGACAGTGTACTCTATTTAAAATCTGCCATAGAAAATTTAGATTTAGTATATGTATCAAAAGAAAATTATACCGCTAATGATATTATAAATCTTGTAGAAGATAATATGGCGCTTAATTATAAAACTTCTTTTACTAATCAAAAAATATTTTATAGAAGTTCTTTTACTTCTAAAATTTATAAATTTAATACTAAAATTAAGAAATCAAGTATTCCTGAAATAGACCAAAAGCTATTGGATAGTATTCAAGGTTTAATTCCAAAAAATATGGCATCCCATTTAGAAGTTCTTGGAAATTACTACACAAACGGAAAAACGCCAAAGCTAACCGTTACAAAAGCTGCTAAGCTATACAATAAAAAAATAAACCATTCCATAAAAGGTATGTCAGAAATATTTGAAAAATTATTAACGCAGAACACAAAACCAAATTCGTACTTAAAAGTAAAATCTGGAATCTTCAGTAGTAAAGTTCAAGTAGATTCTATTTTATCCAATAGTGAAAAGGCTAAAGGTTTAGAAAAAAAAATAAAAGATTCTTTGGGAGATAATTCTCCGAAAAACAATCTTATTAATGTAAAATATGGTATTCGTAATTTGTATAAATCCCTATTTTATGCAGAAGATCCTACTTTTAATTTAATAGATAAAAAAAACAGGTATAATTATACTTTAAATGGTTATACATTGGTAAATGATGAGCCTTGCTACATAATAAATTTTAATCCTAAAGGGAAAAAGAAATTTAAAGGAACTTTATACATAAATGTAAATGATTTTGCCATTGTACAAATGGACTATACAAATGTAAAACCATTAAAAAGCTTTTCACTTTTTGGTATCTCATTTAGTCAGCACTTATATACATCAAAAGTTTTATTTAGAAAAAAAGGAAACTATTATCTTCCATATTTTATTCAGTTAAGTAGAGGTGATAAATTTAGAATTAAACGACCATTAACAATTATTGAAAAAAACAAATACGTAAAAGGACGGCGAAAACAAAATGAAGTAGCTATGAATATGGAATTCCAGATGGAGCAAGTTTATAGTAAACAGTTTTTTGTGTATGAAACATCTAAAATCTCTGAAAATGACTTCAACAACCTAAAAGAGAATAAAAAGTACAAAGCAACGTATTTGCCAAAATACGACCCCTTATTTTGGGCAAAAGAAAATATTGTAGCTCCTAATACAGCTATTCAAAATTTTACAACTAAAAATTAATAATCTCAAAATCAATAAAATCCCAATAAATTATACTATTCTAGTTTTTATAGTATATTTGAAACATAATTTTTATGTAACCTATTTTTATGAAAAAAACATTCAATATTTTTTTAATTTTAGCACTTGCAATTACAGTTTCATGCAAAGAAGAAAAGCCTAAAACTCAACCATCAAAAAATAAAATAACAGCTACTGTTAAGCATTATATTTGTATGAATAAATGTGAAAATAGTGGAGGATCTGTCGCCGGTATTTGTTCAACTTGCAATACGCCATACACACACAACCCTGCTTTTCACAATGATGAGTTTTTAAAAAATGGGCCTTTAAACGTCCCCAAAGTTGGTTTAGGAGTAAATCCTAAAAGCAATACGCCACCACCAGCCCAAAATGCTTTAGGTGTTTTTCACTATACCTGCCCTAACGGCTGTAACGGCGGATCGGGCTCGGCAAGTAAATGTACTTCTTGCGGAGCAGGTTTAGTCCACAATCAAACTTATCATAACTAAATATTTAAAGAATACAATGGCTTTCTCATTTTCAAATATCCTAAAATCTAAAAGTAACGTACAGTCTCCAAAGGAAATTCAAAAAATTAAGTTTGACGGTGGTACAAAATATGCTGAGAATAAAACAGATGATGTATATCTAGATTTTGAAGAATTGGGCGGATTTCCTTTTATCAAAACAATTATCATAGGTTTGTTTTCAACTAAAATCAAAAGAATTGGTTGTACACTTACATTTATTTTTGAAAATGATACACTAACACTAAATTCAGATAATACCGACGTTGAATCTAATCAAATAAAAAATACACCACTCTATTTTACCGAGATTGATTTTGAACTGAACGATGATGAGGCTGAGAAAATTAAGACTCAAAAAGTAATTGAAATTCAATATAATTTTAAAAATAAAATTCTTTCATTTAATCCGGTAGCATCCTATAAAGTGTGTAAATAGAAAGTTATTCTG
>JAKIVA010000029.1 GCA_021647265.1 Lutibacter sp. | reverse complement strand
TGTTAAGTGAACAAGGAATAGCCAAACGAAAACAACGTTGTTGGGATGTGGAAGCTGTTTTTGGAAATATTAAACACAATATGAACTTTAAACGATTTATGTTAAGAGGTATTGATAAAGTAAGGGTTGAAATAGGGCTAATTGCAATGGCGCACAACCTTAAAAAGTACAGTTTAACCCTCTAAAGAGAGTTTTTATTTTTTAATTATTGGAATTTTAAATTAAAAATCAGTGAGAAAAAAATAACAGAAATTATTAAAAAAAAAAAATCGCCTAAAAATTACTTTTTAGACGACCTCTTTTTTTTCACGTATGCAGGAAATAGTTTTCATAGATATGTATTATAAAAATTTTGGTAAATGTATAATTATATTATTATTTAAGCAAATACTTAAATATAAATAAATTAGTTTGAGTTAAAAAATCTTAGATACAAAAAAAGCAAATCAACTAATAAATTACTTTGTATGTCCGTAATTAGTAATAATAAAGAACATCGTCATGCTGTTCTGATAGTTATTGGAATCGTTTCAGTATCTCATTTTCATCTGATAACCAGTGTTTTATTGAATATGCCCCCTGAAACAAGTCCGCCTGCTGCTGGTATGTTTAGGTTGACGGACGTTATGTAAGATTACGGACAATCTAGATAAATTAATAATTACTAACCTAGCTCCTATCTCATTTTTAAATATTAAGTTTGATAATCTAAAATTATGTGAAGCTAATAATTTATTGCACTCCCAAAATCTTTAAATTAACTTCGCGTTAAAATTTCATCAATGAAAGCTGTAACAGTAAAAGAACTAAAAATTGAATTAAATAACCGTTCTCATAATGAAGTAATAGCATTGTGTTTACGCTTATCAAAATTTAAAAAGGAAAATAAAGAGTTGTTAACCTATCTATTATTTGAGTCTTCAAATGAAAATAGTTACATAAATACTGTTAAGGCAGAAATTGATGTGCAATTTGAGCAAATAAATACGCACACGTACTACTATATTAAGAAAAGTGTCCGTAAAATTTTACGGAGTATAAAAAAATACATTAGATACTCCAAAAAGAAAGAGACCGAGGTAGAACTGCTACTCTATTTTTGTATAAAATTAGCAAATTTTAAGCCTTCAATACAACATAATACGGTACTTAAAAATATTTTTATGCGGGAAATGAATTCAATTAAAAAAAAGATACTTTTTTTACATGAAGACTTACAATATGATTATAACGTAGAATTACAAAAGATAACTATCTAAAACTTAATAGCTTCTTTGAAATCAATTTTATATTTTTTTAACTCTAACAGCATTCATACCTTTCAGGCCTCTCTCTAACTCAAAGGTAACTTTGTCATTTTCCTTTATTTCATCAATAAGCCCACTAACGTGTACAAAATATTTTTCTTGAGATCTACTATCAAGTATAAAACCAAAACCTTTTGAGGTATCAAAAAAGGATACTTTACCTTCTTTATTTTCTTCAGGTTCTTCTACTCTATCTTCTTTTTTAGGAATACCAATCTCAATGGTTGAAGCATCAACTTTTATTTTTCTAGTTGGATCTGGTGGTGTATCCGTTAATTGTCCATATTCATCTACATAAACAAACTCACTTCCTTGTCCTTTTGCTTTGCGCTCTTCTTTTTTAAGTAGTTTGTCTTTTCTTTTTTTTAAACGTTTTTTTTCTCTTTCTTTTTTACCAAATGTTTCTTGTGATCCAGCCATTAATTTTATCGTTATTTTTTTATCGTTAAAAATTGTTATCTCAAATAGTTAAAATTGTCATTTTAACGAATTAAAAAAGATAATACCTTATCTAAAGTCGTTATAATGACTAGTTTTAGTACTTCATAAATATTATAAAAATACCATTAAAACTTTTGCAAAGATAGTGTTTCAAATTTAAAATTCATAAAACAATTTATGTAAATTATTTTTTTAATACGCAAACATAATATATTAAATTAACCTGTTGTGCATTTTGATTAAATTTCGTCGATTAGAGTGAACTTCAACTCTGATAAGGGGTGAGGTTAGCATCAAGAATAGAAACGTCATCTTAAAAAGGAGTTATCGATACAATTTTCTATTGAAAATTACTCGAACTAACATTGAATTCAAAATAGTAATTCAAAAAGAATAACGGGTTTAAATTAATAAAAAATTAAAGATATCTCCTCCTTTTTTTTGTGCTAAAATAGCAATTGACTTTTCTGTTAACTGAAGAATACGTGGATAACCACCCGTTGTTTGAGCGTCTTTCATTAAAATAATTAATTGACCTGAAGGTGTTAGTTGAACCGTTCCTGGTATAACAGGACTTGTAAGAATTGACTTACTGTGTTTAATAATTGTTTCTTTTATCCTATACCCCATTCTATCCATTAAATTTGAAATAGTATGCTTATTTGAGCATATTTTTTGTAGCTCTTCTAGGGTAAATAAATTAAAATCCGGACCTTTATAAACCTCTAACACTTTAGTTTCAAAAAATAGCGTAGTATTTTTAATCGCTGAATTAAAAGTGTTTATATCATCTACATAACGGTCATACAATATAGTATCATGTTTTTTAAAAGTATCTTTTAAAGTAATTCCGTTATAAAAGGATCTGCTTTTTAGAACCTTTTCAGTTTTAAAACCTCCTTTAACGGCTAAATAGCTTCGTAGTCCTTTTGTTAATTTCCCAAAGGAAAGAATATCACCTTTTTTAATTGAATATTTTTTATAATTAGCTATGCTAATATTATTGAGTTTTGCAGACATTTCAGCTCCTGTAATTGTGATAACTGTTGGAGTTGTAAATGCTAACTTTGGGCCGTACATGGTAATTTCCAATACTGCGTCATTTTTGTTGTTATTTAATAATGCATTTGCAAAATTTGCTGAAATAGTATCCATTGTTCCACTGGTAGGAATTCCAATGTTTCTATACCCAAACCTCCCAAGATCTTGAATAGAAGTGTGTAAACCAGCTTGAAGAACTTTAATCATTTATCTACACTTTTTAATTTATAAATTGCTGCTTCTACTTCAAGTTTTATGGTTTTAAACACTTCCTTTGAAATTGGGTTGAATTTAACTTTATCACCGGGCATTACTAAACAAGGTTTTTCTCTATTAATCTCAAAAATTGAAATAGGCGTTTTTCCAATAATATGCCAGCCTCCTGGTGAACTTTTAGGGTATATTCCTGTTTGTTTACCTCCAATAGCTACTGAACCTTTTGGAACCTCTAAACGAGGTGTATCTCTTCTTTTAAAATGTATTTTTTTTGATAAGCCACCTAAGTATAAAAATCCAGGTAAAAACCCAATGCCAAATACGGTGTAATAACTGCTACTGTGTGTGGAGATAATTTCTTCAATACTTATTTTTTTTTGTGAAGATAGGAATGGTAAATCTATCCCAAATTCAATATCATAACAAACAGGTATTTCCCAAATTGTTTTTTTGAAATTATTTTTTTTTACTGATTTTTCATTATAAATAAATTGCAATTCTTTCTTTAAATCAATATATTTTATTTTATTTGACTTATATATAATTAACAATGAGCTGTATACAAAGTTAACTTCAAGAATATGTTTAAGGTTTAGTTTGTTTATTATGAAACTAAAATTACGGATGTCATCTAAAATATCAATTGAAATTATTTGAGGCCATTCAATTAAAATAGCTGATTCTCCAAAAGGTTTATATGTTAATTTAAATGTACTCACAACAAACTTTTACCTGCTTTTTTTAGAGCTAAATATTTTACAATTTCAACAGCATTTTTAGTATCAGAATGTACACAAAAAGTGCTTGCTTTTATAGTTATTTTATTTCCTGAAATTGTAGTTACTTTCCCTTCAGTCAATATTTCTAATACATGTTTAAAAATAAGTTGTTTATTTGTAATTAATGCTTCTTTATTTTTTCTTGAAACCAAACTTAAATCATCATTGTAATTTCTATCGGCAAAAGCTTCATAAATGATTGTAAATCCTTTTTCTTTGGCTTTTTTTGCAATTACAGAGTTGTAAGGAACGTACAATTTCACAGTTTTTTTATATGGTAAAATGCTTTCTAAAAATTGTAATGCTAATTCATTGTTTTTGGCAATATCATTATACAATGCTCCGTGTGGCTTTATATGATGTAGGGTTGCCCCTTTCACTTCGGTAATTTTTAATAGAGAATTTATCTGATTTTGAATAGAGTTCTTTAATTTATTTTTTTCAATAATCAGTGTCTCTCTACCAAAATTTACTTTATCTGGATAAGAAGGGTGAGCTCCTATTTTAACATTGTATTTTGTTGCTAATTCTACAACCAAGCTCATTGTTTTATCATTTCCTGCATGACCTTTACAGGCTATATTACACGATTGGATGTAAGGCATCAATAAATCTTCATTATGAATACCTTCACCCACATCACAATTAATCTCAAATTGTTTCATATTATAGTAATTCAAAAACTTTTAAAATACTTTTAAATCCTAAAACTAAGGTAACTAGAATTATTACTCCTGAAATAATATTTTGTAAAATGCCATTTTTATAAGTTCCTAAAACAGTTGTTTTGTTAACTATCCATAATAAAAATAAGGCAATTATTGGTAATAAAATACCATTAGCTACTTGTGCAAATTTTATAATTTCAATAGGATTAATTTTAAAAGATGAAAATACAACTCCCAAAACTAAAATTAAAAACCATACCATTCTAAATTTTATATTTTTCAAGCCTACATCCCATCCAAAACAGCTTCTAGCCACATAAGCCGCTGCCAATGGTGCTGTAATCGCTGATGTAATACCCGCAGCAAACAAACCAATACCTAAAAAATATTTTGCGAAATTTCCATATAAAGGTTCTAAACCTTTTGCTAAATCTATTCCGTTTTTTATTTCCACACCATTTATGGCTGAAGCAGCAATAATAATTGACATAGATACAAATCCACCTAAAATAATTGCAATAAAAGTATCTTTTCTTGCAAACTTTAAATCGTTTTTATGTTTCCATTTTTCTTTTACCAATGAAGCGTGTAAAAATAAATTATACGGAACAACAGTAGTTCCTATTAAACCTATAATGGTTAGTACACTTCCATTAGGGAAAGAAGGAATAAACATTCCTTTCAACATTAAACCTATATTTGGCTTAGTAATAATTGCAGTTAATAGAAATGAAATGCTCATAATTAACACTAAAAAAACCAAACTACGCTCTAATACCTTATAATTTCCAATAAATAATAATCCAAAAGCAATAACCCCAATAATTATTGGATATAAATAATATAAACTATTCCCAAATATAGCCGAGAGACCTAAAGATGCACCGCTTATATTTCCAGCTTCATAAGCGGCATTTCCTACCACAATAGCCGATAAAATTAAAATAATAGTTAATTTATTGAGTATTGGAGATTTAATTTGCTCTTTTATAACCTGTGCTAATCCTTTTTGGGTAATAATACCAATCCTAGCAGACATCTCTTGCAAGATTACAGTTGCTACAATAGACAAGGTCATTGCCCAAAGCAATGAATATCCATACTTAACACCGGCAAGTGTACATAAAGTTACCGTACCTGGGCCAATAAAGGCAGCAGCAACTAATACACCTGGACCAGTATTTTTAAACCAATTTATCATTTTATAAAATATATTAATGAGAACTTTAATCTCAAAAATACCTAAAAACTTTAATATAAATTTTACTTTTGAATAAATTATTAATATGAAAAAAATTGTAGTTCTTACAGGTGCTGGTATTAGTGCTGAAAGTGGTATTCAAACTTTTAGGGATGCTAACGGACTTTGGGAAGGCCATGATATTATGGAAGTGGCTTCTCCAATAGGATGGAAAAGAAACAAGAAATTAGTATTAGATTTTTACAATAAGCGTAGAGCTCAGTTACTTAACGTTAAACCAAACCAAGGACATAAAGCATTAGTATTACTCGAAAAGAAATACAATGTTACAATTATAACTCAAAATGTTGATGATTTACATGAACGTGCTGGAAGTTCAACTGTTTTGCACTTGCATGGGGAGTTATTGAAAGTACGAAGTACTAAAAATGAAAGTTTAATTTATGAGTGGAAAAAAGAACTAAAAATTGGTGATGTATGCGAAGAAGGAAAACAACTGAGGCCACATATTGTTTGGTTTGGCGAAATGGTTCCAATGCTTGACGAAGCTGTAGATAAAACGGCAGAAGCAGATATTTTAATAATAATTGGAACATCTATGCAGGTATATCCTGCGGCTAATTTAATTAATTTTGCAAAGGCTACTATTCCTATATATTTTATTGATCCAAAACCTACAATTAATAGTAAGAGTTTTTCGAATTTAGAAATAGTTACAGAAAAGGCCTCTATTGGCGTTGTTAAAGTGGTAAATGAATTAATTGGCTTACAGTAGAAAACAGCTTACCATTTGAAATTTGACTTCCTTTTTCAATCAAATCAAAAAGTTCTAGGTTTCTTTCTTTTGAGTATTTTTTTACAGCTTTAAAATATTCAATATTATCATCTAGGGGGTTTTGTAAAAACCATTTAAAATCTGTTGACTTTAAAAAACTTTTATCTTTATTTTTAAGTTTAATGTAAATTCGTATCATTTCTTTAGAATTACATTTAAATAAATTAATACCATTGTCAGAGATATGTTCTAAGTAGTTTGTTTTTGTTAACACATCTTCCCAAACCAAGTCACTAAATATATTCAATTCCTCTTCAGCCATTAAAGGTTTTTCTTTTTTAATGGTATCCCATTCCTTAATATCAATTTGCTGAGTAGCTAAAAATTTAGAAAATTCGTTGTGTAATTCTAAAAATTGCTCTTTTGTTAATTGTCTGTATTTCATAAATCAGAAAATAAAAAAAACCGCCCAATTTTGGGCGGTTCAAATATAATAATTTTAAAATTTAGAAAATATAACGCAATCCAAATTGCATTTGCCATCTAGATAATAAAGTAGCATTATATACAAAAGTATCTTGTAAATCAGGATTAAATGAATATGTAGGCGTTCCTGAACTATCAACAGTTACACCAATTGGTTGAACAGCATTTGGTTGTTGCACCAATCCCCAATTTGAATTTAATAAATTTCCAACATTTAAGATATCAATACTAAATTGTATTGCATTGGTATCTCCTACTTTAAGTTCTTGAATAAATTTCATGTCTAATTTTCCTCTCCAAGGTGTTAAAGCTCCATAACGCTCAGCATAACTTCCTCTTCTACCACTTAAATAATCATCTTGTTGAATAAATTGATCGAAAGCAGCTGCTTGTCCAGCACCTGAAAATTGCATTTGATTAATTTCCGCTGACGTTGGGATATATATTAAATCATTTAAGTTAGATCCATCATTGTTTATATCACCACTATACGTATAAGAAAATCGACCTCCTTTGGCTAGTTCATAGAATGAAGAAATTGTAGTTCCCCATTTATCATTAGCACCATATTGCCAAGTTTTAGATGTTACCATAATAAATCTATGTGTATCCCCATATTTAGAAAATGCTAAAGTAGCATCATTCACATTTCCTAAAGCAGGGTTAAATGCAAATGCATCTCCCGTTATTTCGGCTTCAATAGAGTTTACATCTTTAGAATTCAAATAACTATATGCTGCCATTAGATATAATCCATTCTCAAAAGTTTGTTGAGCTTTAAAAGTTGCATTAAAAATTCTTCCTTTATCAGAGTTTGTAAATACGTATGCATTTGTTGGTGCTCCCCAAGGTAATAATGTTTTGTCTGTAGCATCTACATAAACGGGTCTATTATCAACACCGCCTAAAGTTCCTGAAGGTGTTTTAAGTCCCCAGTTTTGTACGTGCGCTCCATTGATATCTTTGGTGTATGATAAATCTGTTGAAATTACCAATCCACTTTCAAATTTATAATCTAATCCTAAACTATTTCTCCAAACCTGTGGAAATTTAAAATCTGGATCAACAACTTGATAGAAATAGAAATTAGGGTTTCCAATTTGGTTTCCTAACCATACGAAAGGAAAACGACCTGTAAATAAACCAGATCCACCTCTTAATTGAACAGTTTTATCTCCTTTTACATCCCAGTTAAAACCAACTCTTGGTGAAATTAGGAACTGATTATTAGGCATTTTTGTTGAATCAAAGAAAGCTGGGTCTCCTGTAGCTGGGTCTGTGTATTCAAGAAATGGGAAATAAGCACTTCCATCATCAATAACATCTTGTGCTTTTCTGCTTGAATCAAAAAATAATGGTTTATCAAAACGAATACCGTAAGATAATCTGAAATCATCACTAATATTCCATTCATCTTGCATATAAAAAGCCATTTGACCAACATTTGTTTCAGCTAAAGCCCATGAGTTATTTGCGTTATTAGTATCAAAAACATTTTGTGCATTTGCCATAGCATCAGCTAACAACCCATTTGCAATTCCAGCTCTAAAGGCATCCATATCGGCAAAATCTCCAAAAAACGCACCTACATAACCTCTAGAATCTCCGAAGCCATAAGTACCTAAATTAAATGAGTTATCGAATTCAAATTTTTCATATGAAAAACCTATTGTATAATTATGATCACCTTTGCTTATATTTAAGTTATTTGTTAATTGAAATACTTTTTGATCTAATTTATTATTAATAGAAAATGGTTCATGACCAGCAACAATGTAATTACCTCCACTTCCATCTTGTATTCTAAAAGCAGGCATTGGTGTAGATTTTGGGACTCTAAAATCATCAAAATGTGTATATCCAACTTGGAATTTGTTAGTTACATTATCTGCTAATGTAGAATTTAATTCTACTAAAAATGATTGTATATTGTTATTAATTTGATAACCTGAGTTTTCAAATTGTAAGATTTGTGAGCTAGGTCCTCTAAAACCTAATGCTGTAGGATGTGCTGTTAAATCTCTTGAAGCATTTAAGAAGTTATAAATAAAGGCTAAACGATTATTGTCATTAATATTCCAATCAAGTTTTAAAAGACCTTTTGTACTATTAGAATCATGTGTAAACCCTTCATAAGCACCTGTATCATACCCTATTCCAGCTAAAGCAGCTTGAACTTCTTGTAAATCTGATTCTAACACTCTTGATTCATTAATTGCACCTGAACCTGTGTTTGGTAACCAAGATTGCCCTAAATCTGTTCTTTCATCCTTTTCAAAGTTTACAAAAACGAATAATTTATCTTTAATTAATGGAGCACCTACACTAAAACCATATTGTGATTGCTCTAATTTAGGAACAAATATGCTTTCTCCTTTAATTTTACTTCCTGTTAAGTCTTGGTTTCTAAAAAAACCATATACCGTTCCTGATACGGTATTTGTACCACTTTTAGTTACAGCATTAACTGAAGCTCCTGTAAAACCCGATAGTGTAACATCATAAGGTGCAGTTGAAACAGAAATTTGTTCAATTGCATCTAACGATACAGGTTGAGCACCAGTTTGACCTCCTGGAGTGGCAGCATCTAATCCAAATGGATTGTTAAAAATTGAGCCATCTAACGTAAAGTTATTAAATTGGTCATTTCTTCCTCCAAAAGAACCATTTGAAGCAGAAGGATCTAAACGTGTAAAATCGGATGCAGATCTAGAAATTGTAGGTAATTTTGTAAGTTCCTTCCGTCCTATACTGGTCTCAGCTCCAGTTCTACTATTGTTAAATGTTGAACTTCTTCCTCCGGTAATTACAACTTCTTGTAATAGTTCACTTTCGGGAACCATTTGTACGTCTAAATCAAACGCTGTTCCTAAATCTAGATATATATCTGTATATTCAATGGTTTTGAAGCCTATATAACTAATTGTAATAGTGTAAGGACCTCCAACGCGTAAATTTGGCAGTGAATATCTTCCACTTTCAAGTGTCATTGTACCAGCAACTGTCCCCGTGGGTATATGCTTAGCAATAACGTTTGCACCGTACAGTCCAGTTGAAGTATTATCGGTTACCACTCCTTGAATTTTAGAAGTTGTAACCTGTGAAAAACTTGTAACAACTGAAAATACAGTAATTAGCAAAGAAAATAATAATTGTTTTTTCATATGAATTAATGTTTAGTTGAGAATAATTAATTGTGTCTTCAAATATAAATAAAAAAGCGCACTCAACCTCTGAGCTTTTGTTAGTTTATTAACCAAACAATGTTAATTACTTTAAAAAATATTTTTTTGTTTAAAATTATACTCTAATTTAAGCCTCTAGCTTTAATCATTGGTTCAATTTTAGGTGATGACCCTCTAAACTCTTTATACATTTTTTCTAATTCCAATGTGTTGCCTTTAGAAAGAATCATATCTCTAAATCGTTGTCCATTTTCTCTAGTTAACCCTCCATGTTCGGTAAAGTAATCATAAGCATCATGACTTAATACTTCTGTCCATAAATAAGAATAATACCCAGCAGCGTAGCCCCCACTAAAAATATGAGCAAAATAGGTGGAACGATATCTTGTTGGTACTTCTTTTAGTAATAAATGAACTGACTCTAAAGCATCATTTTCAAATTTATTGACGTCGGTAATTTTTGTATCTGTAGAAATTGTATGCCAAAGCATATCTAAGTTAGAAGCGGCTAATACTTCTGTTATACTATAACCTTGATTAAAGGTACTGGCATTTTTTATTTTGGCAATTAATTCAAGAGGTATTTTATTTCCATTTTTATAATTCAACGCATAATTTTTTAAAATTTCAGGGTATAATGCCCAATGTTCATTAAATTGAGAAGGAAACTCTACAAAATCTCTAGCCACAGATGTCCCTGATAAGCTAGGATAATGTTGATTTGCAAAAAAACCATGCAAAGCATGACCAAATTCATGAAACATGGTTTCAACTTCATCAAAATTGAGTAACGTTGGTTCTCCTTCAGCAGGTTTAGCAATGTTCATTACATTATAAATAACAGGTTTTTTGTTGTACAATGTAGATTGAGTAACAAAATTATCCATCCAAGCTCCACCACTTTTAGAAGGTCTAGCGTAATAATCAGCATAAAATAATCCTAGTGCAGTACCATCTTCATTAAACAATTCGTAGGTTATAACATCTTTTTGATATGTAGGAATATCAGTACGCTTTTTGAAAGTGATTCCATATAATTTTTCAGCTGCATAAAAAACTCCTTTTTCTAAAACAGTATGTAATTCAAAATATGGCTTGATTTCATTCTCATCTAAATCATATTTTTCTTTTCTTACCTTCTCAGCATAAAAATTCCAATCCCAAGGCTCCAATTTAAACGTTTCTCCTTGTTTTTCTATCATTTTTTGAATTACAGCAGCTTCTTTTCTAGCTTTTAAAGTTGCCGCAGGAACCAATTTTGCAAATAAATCTAATACTGCTTGAGGTTTTTTTGCCATTGTATTTTGCAATCTCCAAGAAGCAAAATTATCAAAACCTAACAATTTTGCCTTTTGAGCGCGTAATTCAACCATTTTTTTTACTAATTCTTTTGTGCTGTGTTTTCCTCCATTGGTTCTATTCCATCCAGCCTCAAACAATTGTTTTCTAACAGCCCTATTTTTTAAATGCTGTAATTGAGATTGCTGTGTTGTGTTTGTAATGGTTAACAACCACGTATTTTCTTTAGTATTGTCTTTAATATTGGCAATTTGATTTTCTGAAAATCCGTCTAATTTACGCACATCATGGATTTCAATAGTTGCGGCTTTATTTGCTTCTAACAATGTTTGGTTAAACTTTGTGCTAAGTGAGGCTAATTGCTCATTAATATCTCTAAGTTTAATTTTATTGTCTTCTGTTAAATTAGCTCCAGCAATTGTAAATTTTTTATAGTAATAATCTACTAATTTTAAAGATTCTAAATCTAATTTTAATTTATTTCGCTTAGCATAAATACTTTTAACTTTTAAAAATAGTGTATCATTTAAGTATATCTTATCAAAGTGTTTCGCCAACAATGGAGCAGTTTCAGATTGTACTTTTTTTAGAGAATCATTTGTGTTAGCAGCTGTTAAAGCATTAAACACATTATTAACTCTATCTAACATTTCCTTACTTTTCTCTAGAGCGAGAATTGTATTTTGAAAAGTTGCTTCCTCTTTATTTTTTATAATTGAATTTACTGCAACTGTTTGTTGTCTCATGGCTTCAATATATGCAGGCTTAAAATGCTCATTTTTTATGTTGGTAAAATCAGGAATAGAATATGGTAAGGTACTTTCTTTTAAAAATGGATTGTTGTTTAGGTTATTTTCCATTGAAATATTTTCTTTTTTTTGATTACACGATAAAATGATAATCAACAACGTTAATAATAGGATGATTTTTTTCATGATTGAAATTTTAAAAGTATCTGGTAAATTTATGAATGCTTTTGGGAATTAACAACTATAATTGTTGCATAAAAAAAGCCCACTTTTAAAGTGGGCTTCATATATCTTAAAAAAATACCTAATTAATTTGCTTCTGCAATAATTTCAATAGGTAATTCTATAATTACAGCTCTATGTAATCTAATAGTTGTGTTGTATTTACCAAGTCTTTTAATGTTTCCACCTTCAACTTTGATGAATTTTTTATCAACTTCATGTCCTGCTGTTGCTAAAGATTCTGCTACATTACTATTATTTATTGAACCAAATAGTTTGGATCCATCACCTGTTTTAGCAGTAATTTTAATTTCCAAAGCTTTAATTGCATCAGCAATTTTAGTTGCGTCTTTTATTAATTTTTCTTCTTTAAAAGCACGTTGTTTCAATGTTTCTGCAAGTACTTTTTTCGCTGAAGTTGTTGCTAATACAGCAAAACCATGAGGTATTAAATAGTTACGACCATAACCGTTTTTTACAGTTACAACATCATCCTTAAAACCTAAGTTTTCAACGTCTTGTTTTAATATAATTTCCATAATTCCTACCTCTTTATTTTAGCATATCTGCAACATAAGGCATTAAAGCCAAATGACGTGCTCTTTTAATAGCTACAGATACTTTACGTTGATATTTTAATGAAGTTCCTGTTAAACGACGAGGTAAAATTTTACCTTGTTCATTAACTAAATACAATAAGAATTTAGCATCTTTATAATCGATATATTTGATACCATTCTTTTTGAAACGACAGTATTTTTTTACTTGTTTAGTGTCAATATCTAATGGAGTTAGGTAACGAACATCACCTTGTTTTCCTGCTTTTGATTGTTGTTCTATAGACATAACTCTTATTTTTTGAATGCTTTATTTCTTTCTCTCCTTTTTTCTGCCCAAGCAATAGCATGTTTGTCTAACTTTACAGTTAAATAACGCATAACGCTATCATCTCTTCTAAATTCAAGTTCAAATGGAGTTATTGCTTGTCCATCAACTTTGTATTCAAATAAGTGGTAAAAACCACTTTTTTTGTTTTGGATTGTATAGGCTAATTTTTTAAGCCCCCAATCTTCTTTTGATATCATTTCGGCACCTTTGGAAACAAGATAGTCCTCGAACTTCTGTACTGTTTCCTTTATCTGAGTATCAGATAAAACGGGATTCAAAATGAAAACAGTTTCGTAATGATTCATAATTAATATTTAAGTTTTACTTTTAAGCGTGCAAATATACAATATATATCTTACTCTACAAGTGTGAAATTAGGAAAACATTATTAATAATTGTCTACATCTATATTAAACCGAATAGCGCGAAATTCTTTTATTGCTTGAAATGTGTTTTTCACACGAATTATGTGCTTTTTGGTTGCTATTAAAGAATTTTTTTGAGGAATTTTTATAATGATTGTTCTAATATAATAATTTCGAACTCTAGAAACGGATGGTATTGAGGGACCTAAAACATTTTCTTTAAAAATAGCTGTTAATGATTTTCCAAGCCAATTTGCGGCCTCATCTACCCTATTATAATCTTTATGCCGTAAGGTTATTTTTATCAATCTGAAAAATGGAGGGTAGTGATATTGCCAACGTTCATCCAATTGCTCTTTATACATTTCTTCATAAGAATTTGTAGAAACCTGCTGTAGTATTTGGTGAAATGGATTGAAGGTTTGTATAGCAACTTTACCTCTTTTTTTAACTCGCCCTGCTCTGCCTGAAACTTGCACCATTAATTGATAGCTTCTCTCATGTGCTCTAAAATCAGGGAAATTCAACATATGATCTGCATTTAAGACGCCTACCAACGATACATTTGCAAAATCTAATCCTTTAGACAGCATTTGTGTACCAACCAAAACATCAATTTCTTTGGCTTGAAATTTCCCTAGTATTTTCTGATATCCATATTTTCCTCGTGTTGTATCTAAATCCATTCTCCCAATTTTGGCAGTTGGAAAAAGTTCTTCTAGCTCCATTTCAATTTGTTCGGTACCAAAACCTTTGGTGTTTAATTTTTCACTTCCACAAGCACTACAATTGTGTAACATTGCTTGACGGTAGCCACAATAATGACAACGCAATTCATTTTTATAATTATGGAATGTTAAACTAACGTCACATTGCGGACATTGTGGTGATACCCCACAGGTTTCACATTCTACGAAGGGTGCATAACCTCGCCTATTCTGAAATAAAATAACTTGTTCTTTATTTTCTATGGCTTCAGTAATCATTTCTATTAATCGATCTGAAAAATGACCTTTCATTCTTTTTTTTCTGTACTTTTCTTTAATATCTACCAATTCAATTTCTGGTAATAACACGTCTCCAAAACGCCTATTTAGTTCAACAAATCCATATTTACCCTGTTGTGCATTGTAGTAGCTTTCAATAGAGGGTGTTGCAGATCCTAATAAGACGTTCGCGTTGTGCATTTTTGCTAAAACTATTGATGCATCTCTAGCATGATATCTCGGAGCCGGGTCATATTGTTTAAATGACGGTTCATGCTCTTCATCAACAATAATTAGTTTTAAATTTGAGAAAGGCAGAAATAATGAAGAGCGAGCCCCTAAAATTAGCCGTGCTTTTTGTTTGTTATCCAAAACGTTATTCCAAACTTCTACACGTTCATTCATAGAATATTTAGAATGAAAAACCGATAAATATTCTCCAAAATAATATTGTAACCTTTCTATTAATTGGGTGGTTAAAGCAATCTCTGGTAGTAAGTACAATACTTGTCTCCCTTCCTTTAGTAAATCTTTAATTAGCTTAACATAAATCTCTGTTTTACCGCTACTTGTAACTCCTTTAAGTAACGTTGTTTGTTTTATTTTAAAAGTTTCTTTAATTTCATTATAAGCAATTTGCTGGTGCTTTGTTAATTCTTTTATTTCTGAAGAATTACCCGTAAAATTAATCCTATCAGTCTGAATAAAATAATACTCAAAAACACCTTTATCAACCAGTGATTTTATAATTGCTGTTGAGCAATTTGATTTTTTTTGGAGCTCTAAAACTTTGATAGGTTTTTTAGTTGTTTGCAATTGAAAATAGGTTAATACAACATCGCGTTGTTTTTTTGCTCTACTCAAGCTTTCTAACAATTCATTTAACTTACTGTTTGTACTCCACGTCTCTTTTAAATGGATGTATTTTATTAGTTTGGGCTTGTATTGTTCATAAATTTGCTCTTTTACTGTAATTACATTCTTCTTTATTAAATCTTTAATAATAGGAAATATATTTTTTTTACCTATAATTTCAATTATTTCTTGAATAGAGAGTTGAGACTGATGTTGCAAAGCTTCAAAAACCAAAAACTCGTCGTTAGAGAGTATATTTTCATTTGAAAAATTTTGTGCAAGCTGAATAACCGTTTCACTTTCAAGTAAAAATGCTGAAGGTAGCGCAGCTCTATATACTTCACCTAAAGAACACATATAATAATTAGCTATCCATTCCCAGTGTTTTAATTGAAACTCATTTACTATTGGAGTTTCATCTAAAATTTGATGAATATCTTTGGCTTCATACCCAATAGGTGATTCATTATGAATTTTGTACACCAAAGCTGTATATACTTTTGATTTACCAAATTCTACAGCAACGCGTATTCCTTTACTTAAAAAAACAGCTTCTGCTTCTGTTATTTTATAGGTAAATAACTTTGGAAGTGGTATTGGTAAAATAACATTTATAAAATAGTTCAAAGCAGCTAAAATTTATTAAAAAAGTAAAAGTATTCAAATCAAATCAAAATTATATAAAAACTGTAATTATTGTTACGTATTATGTTTTCAATTTAAAATAATTTCGTTATAAATTTAAAATAATAAACTTATGAGGAAATTTTTATTACTAGCTATACTAATCACAAGTGTTTTTAGTTGCACAAATAACAAAAAAGAAAAACAACTTAAAGATAAGCAGAGTTCAACATATGTTGCACTACAAAAAACAGCTTCATCAATGTTTGGAGTATTACCAACTTCTGCAGAAAGTAAAAGCAACCCGTTAACTAAAGAAAAAGTAGCATTGGGGAAAAAACTTTTTTTAGATAAGAGATTGTCAAAAGACAATACTCAGAGCTGTAATACGTGCCATAATTTAAAGACTTATGGCGTAGATAATTTAAGTACTTCACCGGGTAATAATGGTGGTTTTGGAACAAGAAATTCTCCAACGGTTTTTAATGCGGCACTCCATGTAGCACAGTTTTGGGATGGTAGAGAACCCGATGTTGAAGCGCAAGCAGGTGGCCCAATATTAAATTCAGTTGAAATGGCAATGCCTAGCGAAAAAGTTGTTGTTAAACGACTTTCTAAAATTGACGAGTACAATAAGTTATTTGCTAAGGTATTCCCAAATGAGAAAGATCCTATTACTTATAAAAATATTCAAAAAGCAATTGGAGCATTTGAGAGAACATTAATAACTCCTTCACGATTTGATGATTTTATTAAAGGTGATTTATCAGCGCTTACAACTGAAGAAAAAGAAGGCTTGCAACTATTTATTGATAAAGGTTGTGTGGCTTGTCACTCAGGAAATGCAGTTGGAGGAAAAATTTTCCAAAAATTTGGAATTTATGATGATTATTGGAAATACACTAAAAGTAAAAAAATTGATAATGGTAAATACGATGTTACAAAAAATGAAAATGACAAGTATATTTTCAAATCGCCATCATTGAGAAACATAGAAAAAACATATCCATATTTTCATGATGGTAGTATTAAAGATTTAAAAGAAGCAGTTTCAATAATGGCAAAAATACAATTGAACAAAGACCTTTCTGAAAAAGAATTAAACTCCTTGGTAGTATTTTTAAATTCATTAACGGCGAAAAAACCTGAAACTATATAGCTTCACTATTAAAAATAGTTACAATTTTAGATGCCCAAAATATTGGGCATTTTTTTTTGGCATACTGTTTGTATTTAAAAGTAATGTGAATCACTCACAACAAAATGAAGTATGAACCTTTAAATTATTTATGATGAAAAACAAGATATTAATATTCGTAACATTTGTATTTGTTAGTTTAGGTGCTTTTGCAACTACAAATACATTAAATCACAATCGCTATTATAATAATTATGGAGATTCATTCACTTTTGTTGAACGAGGTGTTACATTTTCAGTTTTTCAAAATGGAGAATTTGATTTTTACATTAATCCAAGAAATGATTTTCAAATAGGTTACCGTACTAAAAATGTGAATATTAGTTTTAATTCGGGTTATAACTATGATGCTTATGTACAATATGATGCTTATGGTGCAATTATTCAGGTGGAAGATATCCCTATTTATTATGATTACTATGGTAGAGTTAATAGAATTGGAAACATAAACCTTAGTTACCAATATGGAAGATTAGCTAGGTTGGGTGGAATGTTTGTTCATTATGATAATTATGGGTATTACTCATACTATACGGGATACATAAATAATTACAATCGTACTTATGTATATCACCCATATCACAATTATTTTTCAAGACCTCTTTTTGAATTTAGAGTAGTAAGCTACAGGCCATATAGAAACCATTACAAACCAAACAGGTATAGATATTATAGAGATCACTCAAGAAATACATACTATAGAAAAAATTACAAACGCAATGGTTATAACACAAGAAAACGTGTAGCTACAAGTAGAATTCCTAAGCGAAAAAATGATAGCTATAATAATACTCGAAGAAGTAATACTAGAAACTATTCTTCTAATAGAGCAAATATAAATTTACGCAACAGAGATTCAAGAAGTATTAATAAACGAAATACAAGTGTTAAAAAAACAACTAGCAATACACGAGCTATTACTAATAGAACTGGAAATATAAAAAGGGCAACTCGAAATTCAGAAAGAATTGTACAACAAAATCGTAAACATGTTAGAGCTCAAGAAAGGAAAAGTACAGTCACAAGAAATAAAAGACCTGTAATTTCTCAAAATAAAAATAGAACGAAAAGTATAGATCGTAAACCTATTAGAACGATAGAAAGAACCAAAACTGTAACAAATAAAAGTAGAAAACCTGTGTTTGAGTATGATTTTCAAAAAAGAGTAAGCAAACAAAAAACGTTCAGTCTCTAGAATGGCTAAAGAACTTGGGTTAGAAGTTGTTTTAGTTAATTCTTAAAATATTGAAAAACAACGAAATATAAAAGACGTCAATGGTAGCTTGTCGAAATATTTTAATGTGCTGACAACTACTGTAAACTTCGACAAGCTCAGTTTGACAAATTGGTTTTTATAGACTTTTCAGACAGCCTCTTTTGTATTAAAATACTATTTTTATTCGTTGTTGGCTAACATTAGGTATTCTATGACAGATTCATTTTTGTAACAAAAATTCACTTATTCAGTTATATAAATAAGAATAGCAAAATAATTGCTGTTAAAATATAATTTTAAATATAAGAATATTATGATTACAAAAGAAAACGTACAAATTAATCAATTAGAGAAAATAGTATTTTTAGAATTGACTAATAAGCAATTTTCGAAATTGCCAAATTCGGAGTATTATGAAACATATAAAAATCTGAAACAAAAAGAGAAAGATTTAATATATCCTGAAATTTCAAATGAAATTCATCAAATTTGGACTTATATAAACACTAAGAAATTGAATGATTCTGAAAACCTAAGGGTAAAGTCAATAAATGAATATAATGATTTAATTCATCCAGTTAGTGAAATTGTTTTAAAAGTTTCGACTGATTATAATATAACCTTAAAGAATGAATTATCTGAGAAGTTTTTAAAGGCAATCAGAGAATCTTTAGGACAAGACTTCTTAGAGAGATTTTTGAAAAATATAGAATAACGTTAGCCAACAGTTAAAAACGGATGTCATTCCTGCATAGGCAGGAATCAACGTATCCTATTTGTGGATTCCTGTCTTCACAGGAATGACAAAATAACTATAAAACGCACCAATTTTATAATTTGTATTATTTTACTTATAGCGAAGTGAAGTGGCCTATCAGTAAGTTTAAAGAATCAACATGGACAACAGGTTTAACTAAACTTTAATAACGTAACTTTCAACTATAAATCTTCTTCTGCATCTGGAGTTTTCTTTTTCGCTTTTTTACTACCTGCATACATATCATATCGTACAAATTTACAATTCAAATCACCATTTTTAACAGGTATTTTTCTTGAAGTTCTTAAACCAACGTATTTTAAGGCTTCAAAATCTGATGTAATAAACCACACTGTAGAATCTGGATAACCGTGCTTAAGCGTATCCCCTATTTTTTTATAGAACTCTTGAACATCAATATTTAGACGTTCACCGTAAGGAGGGTTGAATAAAATAATTGTTTGTCCAAATACTTCCTTCATTGAATTAAAGAAGTTTACGTGATGTACTCCAATAAATTCTTCTAAGTTGGCATTTTCAATATTTTCTTTCGCTTTTCTCACTGCTGAAGGCGCTTTGTCAAATCCCATAATTTTAAAATGAGAACTTCGTATTTTTTTTAATAGAGAATCTTGAATTATGAAAAATAAATCTTCATCATAATCTATCCATTTTTCAAAACCAAATTCTTTTCTATTAATATTGGCAGGTATATTATTTGCAATCATCGCTGCTTCAATTAAAATGGTCCCCGATCCACACATTGGATCTATAAAATTACAATCGCCTGTATATCCCGAAAGTAAGACTAAGCCAGCTGCTAAAACTTCATTAATAGGCGCAATATTGGTTGAGCTTCTGTACCCACGTTTGTGCAAAGAATCACCTGAGCTATCTAAAGAAACTGAGCAAAAATCTTTTTGGATATGCACATGAATTTTAAGGTCAGGGTGTTTAACATCAACATTTGGCCTTTTATGATATTTATTTCTAAAATAATCTGCAATTGCATCTTTAGATTTTAAAGCAATGTAATGAGAGTTGGTAGTAAAATTATTTGAGTTTACTACGGCTCCTATGGAAAACGTATTATCAATATTCAGGTAGTTTTCCCATTCAATTTTCATTAGTTTTTTATAGAGGTCATCTTCATCAGCAACTCTAAAACGTTTGATAGGTTTTAATATCCTAATAGCGGTTCGTAAGGCTATATTAGCCTTATACATAAAGCCTTTATCTCCCTTAAAAGAAACACTTCTTACACCGGCTTCAACATCTTGAGCTCCTAAATTTTTAAGTTCAGTCACCAACAATTCTTCAAACCCAAACATGGTAGTGGCAACCATTTTAAAATCTCGATTCATTTTTTTAATTTTTGCAAATTTACTGAAAGATTTGCTATTAAGTACGAGGTCTAACTTTAAAAGCATAAACTTATTTAAAACTGATAATTGAAATAATATTAAAACTAAAAACTATTTAGTATTTTTGTTAGCACTCAAAAAAATTATGAATAAAAATAAAGATTGGTTTGAATCGTGGTTTGACACGAGTTATTATTATATTTTATATACGCATAGAGATTATTCTGAAGCTCAAAAATTTATACAAAATATCACCACCGTATTAAATTTAAAAAAAGATGATAAATTATTAGATTTAGGGTGTGGAAAAGGGCGTCATGCAATTTATTTAAACTCATTGGGTTTTTATGTTATAGGAGCCGATTTATCTAAAAATAGTATTCAATATGCTAAACAATTTGAAAATAAATCGTTAAAATTTATTGTACACGATATGCGTAAACCTCTTAAATCTACCTATAATGCCATTTTTAATTTGTTTACAAGTTTTGGTTTTTTTGAAGATGACAATGAAGATATAGCAGTGCTGCAACATATAAAAAACGGTTTAAAACCTAATGGAATTGCAGTGATAGATTTTATGAATGTAGAAAAAGTTTTATCAAGTTTAGTTACTGAAGAAACACAAACAATTAAAGGTATTACATTTAAAATAAGAAGGTATGTGCAACATAATTTTATAGTAAAAGAAATAAACTTTGATGCAGATGGGAAACATCATACTTATTATGAAAAAGTTAAAATTTTAGACCTCCCAAAAATTAAAGAATATTTAAATGCTGTTAATTTTAAAATAAAACATATTTTTGGTAATTATCAATTAGAGAATTTTGATTACAAAACTTCAGATCGTTTAATTTTAGTTTTAGAATGACATATATAGCACTCATATTATCTGTTTTAGTAGGTCTTCTAATTGTTTATGGTCTAAAACCAAACAATAAAACTATTCAACTATTATTAGCTTTCAGTGGCGCTTACTTGCTCTCTATTTCTGTGCTACATCTATTGCCTGAAGTTTATGCAACCAAAGAGGTTAATGTAGGATTATTTATACTTATAGGATTATTATTGCAACTTATTTTAGATTTTTTTTCAAAAGGAGCCGAACACGGTCATATTCATGCAAAACAGCACCTTATTTTTCCCTGGGCTTTATTTTTAAGTTTAAGTATTCACGCATTTATGGAAGGAATTCCGCTAGCTCACAATTTACATCATGAGCATTTATTATGGGCTATTGTTGTACATAAAATACCTATATCAATAATACTAGGTACTTTTTTTGTGAATTCAAGTATTCCTAAATTTAATGCACTATTATTTTTATTAATATTCTCATTAATGTCTCCATTGGGAAGTTTAGCAGGTGAAAATATTCAATTTTTAACAATTTATAAAACAGAAATCACGGCAATTATTATTGGAATATTTTTACATATTTCAACAATTATATTATTTGAATCTTCAAAAGATCATACCTTTAATCTTTTCAAGTTCATTGCTATATTAATTGGAATGCTTGTAGCTTATTTGGTATGATTTTAGTTAGCAACCTGACTTATAAATTTTATACGCATTAACCGCAATTCTTCATCATCATAATCTCCGTCAAATTCATCCATTGCATCTTGAATTTTATCACTTTCTGATTCCATAAAATAATCAAAAATTTCTTCTTGTTGCTCTTCATCTAGCATCTCATTAATACAATAGTCTATGTTCAATTTTGTTCCACTGTAAACAATGCGTTGCATTTCTTCAATCAACTCGTCAAATTTTAATCCTTTAGACTTGGCAATATCCATCAAAGGAATTTTTCTATCAGTATTTTGGATAATATATAATTTCAATCCTGAATTTACACCTGTACTTTTAACAACAAAATCATCAGGGCGTAAAATATCATTTTCCTCAACGTATTTTGAAATTAGCTCAACAAAAGGTTTTCCAAATTTTTTAGCCTTCCCCTCTCCAACTCCATAAATATTTTTTAATTCATCAATTGTAATAGGATATTTTAAAGCCATATCATCTAATGAAGGCTCTTGAAAAACAGCATATGGAGGGACTCCATTTTTTTTAGCAACCGATTTTTGTAAATTTTTCAATAGCTTAACTAATACTTCATCTGCTGCTGCTCCATTACTTTTTGTATTGGTTATAATACTTGAATCATCTTCTTCTTCATAAGTATGATCTTCAGTCATCATAAAAGACACGGGGTTTTCAATATATTCCAAACCTTTGTTTGTAATTTTAATTACACCGTATTCTTCAATTTCTTTTCTTATAAACCCTGCCACTAGTGCTTGTCTAATTAAAGCCATCCAATACTTATCGGTTCTATTTTTTCCACAACCAAAAAAGGGCTGATTGTCTGTTTTATGAGATTTTAATAACGCATTTATTTTTCCAATTAAAGTATTAACCAGTTCTTTTGCTTTGTATTTCTGGTTTGTTTTTTTTACTACTTCTAATAACATTTTTAAATCCTCTTTAGCTTCATGCTTTTTCTTAGGATTCACAACATTATCATCCATATTGGCTCCTAACCCATTAACTTCATCAAATTCTTCACCAAAATAATGTAATAAATATTTTCTACGAGACATAGAGGTTTCAGCATAACCTACTACTTCTTGTAAAAGTGCATTTCCTATTTCTTGTTCAGCGATAGGTTTTCCTGATAAAAATTTCTCTAACTTTTCAATATCCTTATAGGCATAGTATGCTAGGCAGTATCCTTCGCCACCATCACGGCCTGCTCTACCTGTTTCTTGATAGTAACTTTCTAAACTTTTAGGAATGTCATGATGAATTACAAATCGTACATCAGGCTTGTCAATTCCCATACCAAATGCAATGGTTGCAACTACTACATCAACATCTTCCATTAAAAACATATCTTGATGTTTTACCCTTGTTTTACTATCCAGTCCAGCATGGTAAGGAACTGCTTTTACACCATTTACTTGTAATACCTGAGCAATTTCTTCAACTTTTTTTCTACTGAGGCAATAAATAATCCCTGATTTATTAGCATGCTGACGAATAAACCGAATAATATCAGAGTTAATATTTTTGGTTTTAGGACGAACATCATAAAATAAATTAGGGCGATTGAAAGAGGCTTTAAATGTTTTTGCTTTAGACATTCCAAGTGTTTTTAAAATGTCTTCTTGTACCTTTTCAGTAGCTGTAGCTGTTAAACCAATAATAGGAACATCATCTATTTTTTCAATAATGTTTTTTAAGTTTCTGTATTCAGGTCTAAAATCATGTCCCCATTCAGAGATACAGTGTGCTTCATCAATTGCAACAAATGAAATAGTTTGTTGTTGTAAAAAATCTACATATTCTTCTTTTATTAATGATTCCGGAGCTACATATAACAATTTGGTAATTCCTTTTTCAATATCATTTTTTACTTGTGCTACTTCGGTTTTATTTAATGAAGAGTTTAACACGTGAGCTATTCCATATTCAGAAGATATACCTCTAATTGCATCAACCTGATTTTTCATCAATGCTATTAATGGTGAAACAACAATTGCTGTACCCTCTTTTATTAAAGCTGGTAACTGGTAACAAAGAGATTTCCCTCCTCCGGTAGGCATTATTACAAAAGTATCGTTTCCTTTTAAAATACTTTTTATAACTTCTTCCTGTAATCCTTTAAATTTATTAAATCCAAAGTACTTTTTCAAAGCATCATGTAAATCTATATCTTTACTGCTCATTATAAATTTTAAGTTATATAAATCAAATTTAACTGTCTTTAATTTAAAAAAAAACAAATTTGACTTTTATTTTTGTATTAGTTTACTCAATTTCTAATTAAATAAATTTATTTTTGCTAGTTACTAAGATAAAACATTTTTTTAATTCAAAAACCTAATCTTTGAAAAATAAAAATTTAATATTAGAAAATGCAAAGCTTACAATTTTAGCTGAAAGCGAAGCGATTGCGAATTTAGTTAATTTTTTAAATGATGATTTTGAAAATGCTGTTAAATTTATACACAATTCAAAAGGGAGAGTTATTGTAACAGGTATAGGTAAAAGTGCTCATATTGCTTCTAAAATTGTTGCAACATTAAATTCAACGGGAACACCAGCCATATTTATGCATGCAGCTGATGCTATTCATGGTGACTTGGGGATTATTCAAAAAAATGATGTGGTTATTTGTATTTCTAAAAGTGGAAATACTCCTGAAATTAAAGTTTTATTGCCTTTAATTAAAAATTATGGTAATAAAATTATTGCTATAACAGGCAATACACGATCGTTTTTAGGAATGAATGCTCATTATACAATAAGTTCTTATGTTGAAAAAGAAGCTTGCCCTAATAATTTGGCGCCAACAACAAGTACTACAGCACAAGTTGTAATTGGTGATGCTTTAGCTGTATGTTTATTAGAATTAAATAATTTTTCAAGTAATGATTTTGCTAAATATCATCCAGGTGGCGCATTGGGTAAAAAATTATATTTAAGAGTACATGATTTAATTGAAAAAAATGAAATTCCACAAGTAAATTTAACCACACCTATTAAAGATGTTATTGTTGAAATATCTAAGAAACGTCTGGGTTGTACAGCTGTTATTGAAAAAAATAAAATAACTGGAATTATAACAGATGGAGATTTAAGACGTATGTTGAAAGATAATTCAGATATTAGTCATTTAATAGCAAGAGATATAATGAGTGAAAACCCTAAGACCATTAAAATTGATGCTATGGCAATAAAAGCATTAGAAACAATGGAGAATAACAATATTACTCAAATTTTAGTTGAAAAAAACTCTAATTATGTTGGTGTTGTACATTTACACGATTTATTAAAAGAAGGTATCTTTTGAAGATGAGAAAAAAAATAAAAAATAAAAAAGAAGGTCAAGAAATGTCTTTTTTAGACCATGTTGAAGAGTTAAGATGGCATTTAGTGCGTTCATCACTTATAATATTGGTTTTTTCGATTGTTGCTTTTTTCATGAAAGACTTTATATTTAACACAATTATTTTTGCACCTAAGAACCCTGATTTTTTCACCTATCAATTTTTTTGTAAAATTTCACAGTTTTTTGGTGGTAATGCCTTTTGTTTAACAGAAATGCCTTTTACTTTTCAAAGTTTAGCAATGGCTGAACAATTTAGCGTGCATATTTGGACATCTATTACTGCTGGTTTTATTGCCGCTTTTCCATTTGTAATTTGGGAATTCTGGAAATTTATTAGTCCAGGATTGTATGAAAAAGAACGCAAAGGAGCAAAAATGTTTATCATAATCTCTTCATTCTTATTTTTTATTGGAGTATTGTTTGGTTATTATGTAATTACACCTCTTTCAGTAAATTTCTTAGGTAATTATTCTATTAGCGATATTGTTGAACGAAATATTAAAATTGGTTCATATATTTCTTTGGTACGCTCGTCTGTTTTAGCTTCGGGTTTTATATTTGAATTGCCAATAATTATGTTTTTTTTAACAAAAATGGGATTAATAACACCTGATTTTTTAAAAAAATACAGAAAACATGCACTTGTTGTCGTATTAATTTTGGCAGCAGTTATTACTCCTCCAGATATTATTAGTCAAATTATTGTTGCAATACCAATAATGTTATTATACCAAGTAAGTATTTTTATTTCAAGAGTAGTAATTAAACGCCAACTTAAAAGAGAAAAAGAAAATGCCTAATAAAATAGAAGAATTTAATGCGTATCGTGTAAAAATGAATGATAAAATTTTGGCTGAAGACAATAAAGTCATCAAAAGAATCTTCAATTTAGATACAAACGCCTATAAAAAAGGACATTTAGATATCAAAACAAAAGAATTATTAGGGTTGGTAGCTTCTGCTGTTTTACGTTGTGATGATTGTATTAAATACCACTTAGAAACTTCATTTAAAGAAGGTGTAACAAAAGAAGAAATTATGGAAACACTATCTATTGCAACATTGGTTGGTGGTACAATTGTAATTCCACATTTACGTAGAGCCTATGAATTTTGGGAAGAATTAGAACAAAATAGCATTCATAAAAATACTTCTATTTAACAATTAAAATAAAAACAAGTGATTTTAAGAGCTGAAAATATTAAGAAAAAATACGGTAATAAATATGTAGTTAAAGGTATTTCATTAGAGGTTGAGCAAGGTCAAATAGTTGGACTTTTAGGCCCAAATGGAGCTGGAAAAACAACTTCATTTTATATGATTGTTGGTATGATTAAACCCAATGAGGGTGAGATTTATTTAGATGGAGAAAGAATCACCGATTACCCTATGTATAAAAGAGCCCAACAAGGAGTTGGTTATTTAGCACAAGAAGCATCTGTCTTTAGAAAATTATCTGTTGAAGATAATATTTTATCTGTTTTACAATTTACCGATCTTTCAAAAGCCGAGCAAAAGAAAAAATTAGAATCATTAATTGATGAATTTAGTTTAGGGCATGTTCGAAAAAACAGAGGAGATTTATTGTCGGGAGGTGAAAGAAGAAGAACTGAAATTGCTCGTGCTTTAGCTTCAGACCCAAAATTTATATTATTAGATGAACCTTTTGCAGGTGTTGACCCAATTGCCGTAGAAGATATTCAAAGTATTGTAGCACATCTAAAGGATAGAAATATTGGTATTTTAATTACCGATCACAATGTGCAAGAAACACTGGCTATAACCGACAAAACATATTTAATGTTTGAAGGTGGAATTTTAAAAGAGGGAACTCCACAAGAATTAGCAGAAGATGAGACTGTTAGACGTGTTTACTTAGGGAAAGACTTTGAATTAAAGCAAAAGAAATTTAAATAAATTACACAGGTTATGGATTATGACATTATATTTTCTAAACTACATAAAAAACTAGAAAGTATAGCTGACAATGGTAAAGTAGCCAATTACATACCTGAATTAAATAAAGTTGACCCCAACAAATTTGGAGTACACTTAACAACAGTAGATAATCAAAATTTTAGTTTTGGAAATGCCAATGAAAAATTTTCAATTCAAAGTATCGCAAAGGTTTTGGCTTTAACTCTTGCTTATAAACTTGAAGATGAAAAATTGTGGAAGCGTGTTGGTGTTGAACCTTCTGGAACAGCTTTCAACTCCTTATTTCAACTTGAAACAGATTTAGGAATTCCAAGAAACCCTTTAATTAACGCCGGTGCTTTAGTTGTTTCAGATATATTAATAAGTCACCTTAAGAATCCGAAAAAAGAGTTTCTCGAGTTTGTTAGAAATATTTCTGGAATTTCAACTATTAATTACTGTCCTAGAATTGTAGCCTCAGAAAAAGCCACAGGCTATAGAAATACAGCACTAGTAAACTTAATGAAATCGTATGGCAATATTAAAAATGATATTGAAGAGGTTATGGATTTTTATTTTAATTTGTGCTCAATTGAAATGACTTGCCAAGAATTATCAAAAACATTTCTCTTTTTAGCAGATTATGGGATTTCTCCTTTTTCAAAAGAAAAAATTTTAAGTAAAAGTAAATCTAAACGGATAAATGCAATTATGCAATTATGTGGCTTTTACGATGAAGCGGGTGAATTTTCTTTTAAGGTTGGTTTACCTGGAAAAAGCGGTGTTGGAGGTGGAATTGTAGCTATTTATCCCAATAAATACTGCATTGCTGTTTGGAGTCCTAAGCTTAACAAGCGAGGAAATTCAAATATGGGAATTAAATTTCTGGAACTGTTCACTACAGAAACTCAAACATCAATATTCTAGTATCTACCCATTGTGTATTAATATAAAATTACATCACTTCGAGTAATTTTTTGAAAAAAAATTGTATCGAGAAATGGTTGGTTATTGGAAGTTTATTTATTAGGAAAATAGATCTCCATACTCTTTTTGTTTCATTGCATTGCACAAAACCACTTGTATCTGATGCCTATTTATGTAAATCAATAATAATGCACAACGCGTGTATCTATATTAATTTATGAATTACACTCTTTGTTTAGAACTGCCAAATACTGAAATTAAAACATATAGTAAAATAATAACGGGTATTGCAATAAATTTAAGTAATACACTTAAAAGTATTGTAAATAGTATAAATATAAACTTCACCTTATTATTTTTCCAGCTATATTCCTTAAATTTTAATGTAAATAACACTATTTCTGCATTCATTAAATAACTAAGAAGTATAGTTAAACCTATTAAAAACCAAGTATTATTAATAACATTATTAACTAATTCATTATCCGCATACATTAAAATTAGAGGTAATGAAACCACTACCAGTGCTGCAGCAGGTGTTGGCAAGCCAATAAAAGAGTTTGTTTGACGTTCATCAATGTTAAAATTTGCAAGTCTATATGCTGCTGCTAACGTAAAAAACAATCCAATAATTGAAATTAGAAATGTAGTAGTAAAATTATCCCATACTGAATGATTTTCTGTCATGGTTGTCATAATATCCCAACTTCCTTTACTCAAAGACTTCGTAATTAGTTGAAGTAAAATAATACCTGGTACTACCCCACTAGTAACAACATCAGCTAAAGAATCTAACTGTTTTCCTAATTCACCTTGCACATTTAATAAACGGGCTACAAACCCATCAAAAAAATCAAAAAAGATACCTAGCAAAACAAAAGCTGCCGATATTTCTAATTGATTTTTAACGGCAAAATAAACAGCTATTGTTCCTGATAATAAGTTGAGTAAAGTAAGTATATTTGGAAGTTGTTTTTTAAAACCCATTTTTGAAAATTTTTGTTAAATTTAATGAATTGTTTTACACTATGTTTCAAATCTATTTAATTTTTATATTTTAACGCTATATGCCTATTGTTAAATCTACTTATCAACCTCCACTCCTATTTAAAAATAATCATTTTAACACCATTTATAAAACCCTATTTTTTGAAAATAATATCATTTATAAAAGAAAACGCATATCAACACCTGATAATGATTTTTTAGACTTAGATTTTTCAATAGTTGGTTCAAATACTCTAGTTATTGCTATGCACGGTTTAGAAGGAAGCTCTAAATCGCACTATTTGGTCTCAGTTGTTAACTATTTAAACTCAAAAAAAATTGACTGTGTGGCGCTCAATTTCAGAGGCTGTAGCGGAGAAGATAACAATCAACTTTATTCCTATAATAGTGGCAAAACAGATGATTTAAATACCGTTTTAAACTATATATTAGAGCATTATTCATATAAAAATATTGTCCTTCTAGGTTATAGCATGGGTGGAAATATTACGTTGAAATATATGGGAGAGACAACTAAAATACCTTCAGAAATAAAAGGAGCTATTGCTATTTCTGTCCCCTGTGATTTAGAGGGTTCATCCAATGCTTTAGCCAAGTGGTATAACACAGTGTATATTCAAAAATTTTTAAAAACATTGAAGAAAAAAACATTAATGAAACTTGAAAAATTTCCTGACAACAATATTGATAAAATTGCAGTTTTAAAAGCAAAAACATTTGAAGACTTTGACAATGCAGTTACTGCTCCCCTATTTCAATTTAAAAATGCCAAAGATTATTGGAATAAGTGCAGTAGTAAACCATTTATTCCCGCTATTAATAAGCCAACGTTATTAATTAGTGCTTTAGATGATTCTTTTTTAAATGAAAGTTGCTATCCTATTGAAGAAGCCAAGAATCACAAATACCTAGCTTTTGAAATGCCAAAGTACGGGGGTCATGTTGGATTTAATACTTCTTATGTTGGAAAAGATTTATTGTGGAGTGAAAAGCGTATTTCAAATTATATTGAACATATTATTTCTTAATATTAAACGTTAACTTATAAAGTTTTTTTACATTCGCTTTTAAATATTTAAAACATTGAAGAAAAAATTACTAGTTGTTTTTTTTATAACCCAATTAATACAAAGTCAAAGTGTACGCAAATACTCCAATGAGTTTTTGAATATAGGTGTTGATGCTGCTGCATTTGGGATGAGTAAATCTGTAGTTGCTACAAGTAATGATGTAAACTCAATGTATTGGAACCCAGCGGGATTAACTGGAGTTAAAGATTATCAGGGAGCTATAATGCATGCAGAGTATTTTGCGGGAATTGCTAAATATGACTATGTTGGTTTTGCAATGCCTATTGATGATCGAAGTTCATTAGGAATATCCATAATTAGATTTGGTGTTGATGATATTTTAAACACAACAGAACTTATTGATAATGAAGGAAACATAGACTACAATCGTATCAGTTTATTTTCAGCTGCTGACTATGCTTTAAATTTTGCTTATGCACGAAAATTACAGCTACAAGGATTAAGTATAGGTATAAACACCAAAATTATTCGTAGAATTATAGGAGACTTTGCAACTTCTTGGGGATTTGGAATTGACGCTGCTCTCCAATTCGAAAGAAATAATTGGAAATTTGGTGTAATGCTCCGAGACATTACTACTACTTTTAATACTTGGAGTATTAATGAGAGTGAATTTAATAAGATTAAAAATGCGATTCCTGATCAAAATCAGGAGTTACCTGAAAATACAGAAATAACATTGCCAAAAGCTCAAGTTGGTGTTGCAAGAAAGTTTGAGATTAGCAGAGATTTTGACTTACTTACAGAATTAGACCTAAACCTACGCTTTACAGAAACAAATGATATAATTTCAACGTCAATTGTTAGTGTAGACCCCTCTTTTGGTTTTCAAGTAGATTATTTAAAAACTGTATTTTTACGTGGAGGCATTGGTAATATTCAAAACGAAATACAATTTGATGGTAGTAAAGAGTTGGTAATGCAACCCAATTTTGGTATTGGTTTTAAATACAAAGGAATTCAAATTGATTATGCCCTAACAAATATAGCTAGTATTGGAAATGCTTTGTACTCAAATGTTTTTTCAATTAAAGTAGATTTTGATTATTTTAGATAAAATTAATATGTATAAAAAAAGGCTTTTATTATTTATACTGTTTTTTGTATTTTTACAATTAACAGCACAACAAAAATTATCTCCAAAAGCCACTGTGAGTGTTATAACCTGTGGACCCGGCAATGAATTATACACTGCATTTGGTCATAGTGCTTTTAGGGTTTACGATCCAGTTTTAGGAATAGATAAGGTTTATAATTACGGAACATTTGACTTTAATGCTCCCAATTTTTATTTAAATTTCGCAAAAGGAAAACTTATTTATCAGCTTTCAACTTCAAGTTTCAATAGGTTTATTAGAATATACAAGTATGAAAACAGATGGGTAAAAGCACAAGTATTGAATCTAACAATTACTGATGTTCAAAAGGTGTATGCTTTTTTGGAAAATAATGCCAAACCTAAAAATAAGTATTATCGTTATGATTTTTTCTACAATAATTGTGCGACAAAAATTGAAGATATTATTCAGCAAGTTTTAAAAAATAACGTAACTTTTAGCTATAATTACATTAAAACTAACAAAACACATCGTGATTTAATTGCTGATTATACTCATAATTTTAAATGGGCTAAATTTGGAATTGACTTAGCGCTAGGTTCTGTAATTGATAAAAAAGCAACTAAAAAAGACTATAATTTTTTACCAGATTATATTTTTAAAACATTTAAAAATGCTATTATTACAAATGAAAACAATCAAGATAAGCCATTGGTTAAGAGAACTTCAACGGTTATTTCAAGCAAAAAAACAAAGACGACATATAGTTTGTTTTCCCCTTTTAATGTTCTTTTATTGCTAAGTTTACTCATTGTTTTTGTAACATATAGAAATTATAAATCTAAAAGGCGAACTAAGTTTATAGATTTTGTTCTCTATTTCAGTACAGGTATTATTGGAGTAATTGTTTTATTACTTTGGTTTGCAACTTCACATACAGCAACTTATAAAAACTTGAATTTTTTATGGGCTTTTGCCCCTAACCTAATAGTTTCATTTGTAGTGTTAAAAAATAAACTTCCTAAATGGATTTTTATTTATAACAAAATTTTAGTAGTGCTTGTTGCTTTAACTTTTATAGTGTGGATTTTAAAAATACAAGTATTTAACTTCGCAATTGTTCCATTGCTAATTGCTATGATAATTAGATATGACTATTTAATTAAATTTAGAAAAATAACCACTACAAATTAAGTCCCTCTAAAAAAAAGGATAGTACTAATGGTTTTAATTACAATTTTAAAATCTAATAAAATATTTCGTTCTTTAATGTAGTACAAATCATACATCAATTTTTTATGATGATCTTCAACTGCACTTGCATACGGATGCATTACTTGTGCCCATCCTGTTAAACCAGGTTTTATAACGTGCCTTATAGCGTAAAAAGGTATTTCTGTCTCTAACATTTTAACAAACTTTGGTCGTTCAGGTCTTGGCCCAATTAAGCTCATTTCACCTTTCAATACATTGATGAATTGAGGAACTTCATCCAATCTTGTCTTCCGTAAAATTCTACCAAATGGCGTAATTCTTTTATCATTTTTTTCTGCCCAAACGGGGCCGTTTTTCTCGGAATTTGAAATCATCGTCCTAAATTTTAAAATAGTAAATTCCTTTCCTTTTTTACCAACTCTCAGTTGTTTGTAAAATAGCTTACCTCTATTTCCAAATAAATTCCCAATAAATACAAAAGGAATTAAAATAATTAAAACTACAATTCCAATTAATGAAAAAATAATATCTAATAAGCGTCTAAAAGTTACATATAAATTATTTTGATGACTTTTACTAAACGAAAAATTATTATAAAAATCTTCCGACAAATGATTTTCTGAAATACGACTGGTTTCTTCTTCTATAAAATCATCAATGCTCTTGACCACCATTCCTTTTTCAAATAAGTGAATTAATTGGGTGTTAATTTTATTTTGAATCAAATTAAGCTTAGTTGAAGCTACAATAATTTCATTAACAAAATATTTTTCTACGTAACTTTCTAAATTTACAGTATTTATACTTACAAAAGGAATTTTCTTATCCTCAATAGGTTTATTTGAAATATATCCAATAAATCGGTTCGATTTTAAATCAATTTTACCTGTTTTTAATAACTTTTCAACGGTTTCTGAATTAGCAATAATTAATATATTTTTAGTAAACCTAGGTGCAAAAATAAGTTTTATATACAGCCATCTATTCAAAAAGATAGCACTAAAAAGGCCTAACACAAAATAAGCAATCTGGATTCTATTTTCTGGCAACTCTGGAGATAGAACTGGAGTAAAGACATAGAAAATGGACGTAAAAATGATGGTTATAAAAACACTTCTTAACGTTAAATAAATATCACTTGCCACTTTTAACTGATACATTTCAAAAATTTCCCCAAAAAAATAGATGTAAAAAATTAATAAAAGTGTCCAAGTTAAACTTTTAGGACTTGAAAAGTTAAAATAAGTATAATCTGTAAAAACCGTAACTAAATAAAAACAGCCTAATACAAATGCAATATCCATAATACGTAAATATATTTTACGCTCTGAAATACTAAAGTGGATATTTTTTGATTGGGGCATTTAAAATAGATTTAAATATTTGTGGCTTAAGTATTCAAAGTTATGGTATTTTTTTACATAAATATAACCTTTTTCTCCCATATTACTTAACTGTTGCTTTGGAATAGCTTTTAATTTGTATATCCCTTCAATAATTGCACTGCTATTTTCAGGTTGTACAATCAGTGCGCATTCAGATAATTCAGCAGGACTATTAATGCAATTTGATGATTCTAATATTGGTTTTTTGGCAAGCATATAATCAAAATATTTATTATAAGAAACACCATATTCATATAATTTATTATTATACCTGCCTACATAACACACATCTATATATGATAAGATTGATTGAACTTGACTTTTTTTAATTTTATTTATGAAAGTAATGTTCTTATTGCCATAGGTCATAGTTACATATTCTTCTTTCAAGTACCCATCTCCAACAACTAAAAAATGAATATCGGTATTATCTTTTAAGAGTATAGATGCTTCAATAAAATATCCCATAGTATTAGCCATGCCTATTGTGCCAGTATACCCTATAATAAATTTATCTTTTGGAATTTTATTTATCATATTTGTAGGCAATACTTCAGTAACTAACAAATTTTGATCGATTCCATTAGGAATCCAGTGAAATTTGCTAGGAGTATTCGAAATTTTATCTATGTATTTATTTGCATTTGGTAAAAGAGAAACAATTTTATCTGATTTTTTATAACCGATTTTTTCAATCCACTTCATAACCACCACTACAGGATGATACTTGGAATAACCTAATAAATATATTGGAGTAAGAGGCCATAAATCTCTAATTTCAAAAATAAGTTTTTGTGATTTATATTTTCTTTTGAGATAAATACCTGAAAGTATTTGAAATATTGGCATTGATGAAACTACAATAATATCAGGTTTTCCTAATAACTTAGCTTTTAAAAATAATATTTTAAAAGCAAACACTATCATACTCCACAATTTAAATATACTACCTCCATCATATTTTGGTATTTTCACCCAACAAAAAGTAATGTTTTCTTCAACTTTTTCTAAAGTAAAAGTTCTATCAGATGTTTCTGGTTGATTTATAAATAGGTGATTGTAAGAACCTGAAATTATTTTAACAGTATACCCTTTTTTAATCCAGTATTTTGCAAAGTAGTAATGGCGTTCCCCCCAACCTGAGCTAGGTTTACCTGCTGTTTGATTTAATACCCAAATAACTTTGTTGTCCATACTAAATAGTTGAAATTACTGCTTTAAATTTTCCATTTACTGTTTTTGCTATGGTATTCACATATAAAAAACTAACAGTTACTTCGCCTAACTGGCTTTTAATTCGCTCCAACATTGTTTTTTCATTTATAGCTTTCTCATAAGAATTATCAACTACTAACTTAATAGTTAATTGAGTATAAGAGTTCTGTATTATTTGTGCCATTATAATAGCTTTAATATCTATAAATATACTATGAAATCGAACCATTTTTTGTCCATCACTTCCCACAATTATATCTTCTGTTCTACCTTCAATCTCATCAATTTTCAACATTTGATATCCACTACGTGTTTGTTGATTTTTTGAAATACGAACTGTATCTCCTATTCTATATCGTATTAATGGTTGGTCATAATTTAACAAACCTGTAGCAACTACTTCTCCCGTTTCTCCATAATTAATAGGCTTTCCCTCTGCATTGAGTACTTCCATAATTCCTGAATCAGGACTAAAAAGCAACTCTTTTTCACTATTCTCTGAAATTAATCCACAGGCTTCAACACCACTATACGCATCAAATACTCTACATTGAAAAACATTTTCAATAATTTGTCTCATGTTTTGAGTGAGTTTTTCGCTAGAGGTTAATACAGCCTTCAATTTAGGTGCTCTTAATTGTTGATTTTTAATACTTTGAGCTAATAAATAAATACTTGTTGCATAGCCTACCAAGTAAACAGCTTTTGATTTTTTTAATCCCGCTATATATTCGCTTGCAGTTGCATCAGAGATGTGGTAAGCTGAAAAGTATGCTTGAGATTCAGCAAAATTATATCTGTAGAACGGAGCTGCTGATTTGGCTTTCGGAATAACGCGCCTACCTCCAATCATTGCTCTAGACATTTTGTAATTTACATTTGCCCAATTCCGTACACGTGCTTCGTACAAGGCACTCCAAGTTTGGTGAAATTCTTTACTGAAATATATTTTAACTGGTGTACCTGTACTACCGCTACTACTATAAATTTTTCCTCTTTTTTTATTGCTTGATAACAATGTAGTAGTTCCATATTTACGTAAATCATCCTTTTCCAAATATGGAAGTTTGTGTAAATCGGACAAGTTAAACTGTTTAAAATCTTGAATTGAGAAACCTAATTTTTCATAACTCTCTCTATAATAAGGAACGGTAGTAAAGGCATGAACCAAAAGCTTTCTCAGTTCTTTAGTTTGATAATTTTCCCATTGGTCTTTTGAAAATTTTTCATGATTTTTAAAATCGGCCAATTTTTGATTGAAGCACCCACCGTAACGTCTATTTTTCCAATAATATCCATATATCGTTATAAATAAATTTTGGATAAAAACAGGACTTTTTGCATAGAGTTTAGTTATCATAGTTTACAATTTACGTTAACAAATCTAACCATTGATTTTTAATGATTTTTAAATCGTACTTCTCAGCCTTAAGTCTGGCATTCTGTGAAAGATTACTTACTTTTAAGGGGTGTTCTAATATATTTATAATCGCATCTGCCATTTCTTGTTCATTATCTATATCTACCAATATTCCATCAATACTATTTGAAATTAGATAAGGTAAACCACCAGCATTTGTAGACACTATTGGTAGGCCTAAAGCCATTGCTTCAATGATACTCACAGGCATATTATCTACATTTGTTGTGTTGATAAATATATCATAATTTTCTGAAAGCCGATGCCACTCTTCTTTTGGTAAAACGCCTGTAAACTTAATGCTCATATAAATTTCAAGCTTTTTTGCTAATTTTTTAGCTTCTCCCAAAGTTCCATCTTTATCAGGGCCAACCATACATAATGTTGCTTGAGGGTATTTTTTTTTCAATTCAACCAATACTTTTATAGCTAATAATGGATTATATGTTTTATCAAAGGCTCTTACCCATAATAATTTAGGTTTTATAATAGTTCTTTGTTTGTAATTATATTCTTCAATAGGAATTCCATTTGGAATAAAGTGGGTGTCAAATCCTTTTTTTCTAAAAGCTTGTTGTAAATAAATTGAAGGTGTAACATTTTTATATGAATTGTTGAATATTAATTTTGAAAAAAAGTATGATTTATCAAGTCTTGAAGGTAAATTTCCCCCATGCAATATTGGTATATATTTTATCGAAAATAATCTAGCTATTTGAGAAGTTATTAAAGCATAATAAAAACTGACTGTACTAAAGGTATCTATAAGGATAAAATCATTTTTTTTTCCTTTAGTTACTATAGCTGTACACATCGCTATTAAACGTGTGATTTTATTTTTCTTATCAGAAAAACGAGTTACTACATACCCTTCATTAATAAGTAATTTACTTAAAGTAGCCATTGTTGAGTTATAGCTTGTTTTTGCAGCAAGATTATTCCCTATGTAAAGTATTTTTTTCATTCATTAAAATTATTGAAACACTTAGTCCATAAATAAATCCTGGGAAGGCAATTCTCATGGCTGAATGGTTGATGGTTAAAAACCAAAATAACAAAAATGCACTTAAAAAAGCTTTTGCTAAATAAGATTGACTTAATGCATTTCGAATAGGAATAATAATTAATAAAAATAACATAACTAAACCAATCATTCCGTGTTCACTTAATAATCTACTAATTTCATTATGTGAAGCCGCTGTAATTCCTAAGTTTTCCATTCGACTATATTTGCTACCTCCAACGCCTATTCCAAAAAAAGGATGGTTGTAAAATTCACCCAATTCATTTTTAAATAAGGTAACCCTACCAGTACTCATATCTTTTTTTGTAATCCCAGCGGCATTTTTATTAGTATATCTATTTGTGAGCATGCCTCCTGTAACATTTGCTGTATAAGTCCATAAAACTATTCCTAAAACAAAAATTAGTCCTGAATATTTTAATATGTTTTTAGCTTTTTTTTCTTTGGATAGAATAAACGGCTTGTTCCAGCCATCCAGAGACAAGGCAAAATCTGTGACGGCGCTCTCGCCCTCGGTGCGGATACGCGACAGCATAGCCTCGACCGTTTCTCGAATATTGCTGTCGCCGGTTACGGTTCTTCCCTGAGCCCGCTTTATAAATTCCATGCCAAAACCCCGAATACTGAATTCATTGAGCCCTGTGTCGGGCAGTGTTGTATTCACAGTTCACTCTCAGTAGCGAACGCTTACCAGCTTCTTTCACAACATTCAGGTTTTTTAAAAAATTAATTCAGAAAACACGGAAGCATCAGATATTAACCTGAGATAACCTCAATGCTGCCCGCCATATGAGGCAGAATATCAACCAGACGCGAGATCACCTGACTTTCAACCAGCTGGCGGCAGTCCTCGGCCAGATGATCCGGCAAATCCCCGAGTTCTGCGGTTCTGGCTACCAGATATATTTGCCGTGAAAATGCCGGAAATGGGGCGCTGGAAACATCGATAAGCGGGATAAACCGTTCAGCATCAAGAAGGT
>JAKIVA010000092.1 GCA_021647265.1 Lutibacter sp. | reverse complement strand
GGAGACGTTATTGTTATTGAAGGAGAAGTTTCTCTAAATAAAGATTTTGGATATGGTTACTTTTATGAATTAATTGTAGAGAACGCCACATTGGTAGAATAAATAGTTTAAAATAGAAAGATGAGAGCATTTAAAATATTTTTAACCGTAGTTTTAATAATAACTTTTTCAGTAAATAGCTATAGCCAGCAATCTAAACCTACTGTGCATAAAGTTGAAGTTGCTGAAGTACTTCAGGTAAGCTCCTACACCTACTTACGTGTAAAAGAAAACAATGATGAGATATGGTTAGCCGTTCCAACCATTATAGCAAACAAAGGAGATATTTATTTTTATAAGGGAGGTATGGAAATGCCTAATTTTGAAAGTAAAGAATTAAATAGAACTTTTAAATCGGTTATCTTTTTAGGGGCAATTAGTAAAAACCCTACAGGGAAAGATAACGTATCGTTTGAACATACTAAAGTGAAAAAAGAAAAAGGAATTGATTTAGATAATGAATTGCCTATTAATATAAAGCCTATTGAAGGAGGTGTTACAATCTCTGAACTATTTAAAAATAAAAAACGCTATCAAGGGAAAAGAGTTAAAATTAGAGGCAAAGTTATCAAATTCAACTCTCAAGTTATGAGTAAAAATTGGATACACCTACAAGACGGAACTGATAATAATGATAATTTTGATATTACAATTACATCAAATGCCTATGTTAATGTGGGAGACATAGTTACTTTAGAGGGCTTAGTTTCATTAGATAAAGATTTTGGCTATGGCTATTTTTATAAATTAATTATTGAAAATGCAGTATTGATTGATTAAACGTTTTAAACACTTGTAAAAATCTTTTCAAAAGGTTGTTTAAAAAAGAGGTGCTTATTTTAATAAAAAGCACCTCTTTTTTATGAGAGAATTATTAAGTTTATTTTTTGTGACAGGTAAAACACAAAGCACTACCATCATTAGATTTCCACAGCGATAGTGTTTTAGTAACCATACCCCCGTTTGCATGTATATTATGACATCCAGAACACCCTTGCGTATTTCTAGAAATATGTACATCGTGGCACGAAGTGCATTCTAATTTATTATTTTCTAATAAATCATCTTTAATTGTACTTCCAAGACCAGAGAGAGTTGTGCTTGGATCATACAATCTTCCATCAGCCAAAGCAAGTGCTGTATCGTAGGTTATGGAAATAGGGTGATCATTTTTTAAATCAGATGTTAAATTTCCAAAACTTGTAAATTTTGTTCCATTTGTATTTCCACTATGGTTATCTACAGCAACTATCCCGTCATGACAGGAAAGACATAGTTTTGTATTCCCTGAAGGTTGCCCAGAGATACCATCTAAAGTTGGACTTGAGTACATCTCAAATACTGCATTTGTTAATTGATGATTCCATAAAGGAGAGTTAGGTTCATTCATATTTGCATTGTGTGGAGTATGACAAGGCTTACAATAGTTATTTCCACTCCATGATGCACCACTAAAATCATGGTGACTTGACTTTAACCCTTGACCATATGCAGTATTTATAAACAGCAATAACAATACAAGAATATTCTTAGTTATTATTTTGATATTAGGTTGATGTTTCATAAATAAAACGTTTAATTAAAAATAGGATTAGAATATTGTATTATTTATCTCTTTTATATGTCAATGCTTTGTGGCATCCAGTACATGTTCCTCCATTTTCATTTTCAATAAATTTCAAGGGCATATTCCAGCGTCCAAATTTCCTAGTTTTTGCAATTAACTTGGTGTTGTTTGCAGAATGAACATCATGACAATTTGTACACGTTCTACCTTTTTCTTTATTTAAGTGAAGGTAATGTAAATTAACATCTCCATTTCTAAATTCAGTAGCCGTAGTAGTAGTTTCTAAATTTAATAAATCTGTATCATGACAATTGAAACAAAGTGAATAATTTTCTTCTAATCCTTTGGCATAATTACCTAATGGGTATGTTTCTTTTAATAATTGTTTGTTTTTATTTGAAAAATGAGGATTGTGGCAAGAGGTACATCGTTTTTTTAATGCTTTATGTAAATGACTAGTCTCATCTAACTGTTTCCCTATATTTGCAATTTTACGACCATTTTGTTCAATAGTTTTATTATGACAATTTAAACAGAGCTGTTTGCTATTTTCAACCAGTAATCTTTTTTGACTTGAAGCATGTGGTGTATGACAAATTGAGCAAGATTTTCCATCAAAAGAAGGTTTATGAACACTTATTGATGTTTCTTTTAATTTTTCAAAATCATCATGGCATGAAAAGCAGAGAGCAGGTGATTGTTTAAATATTAGGTTTTGGTTGTTTGAACTGTGAACTTCATGACATTCAGTACATTTTCCTTTTTTAACGGGTTTATGAACATATTTCTTTTTGAATTCTGTTTGTGCTTCTTCATGACAAGAATAACAAAGGTTAGCTCCTTCTTCTAGAAATTTAAAACCAGTCACATTTTCTAAAGGGTGTTTTGCTCCATTTGAAACATGGCAAGCAGTACAGTCTGTTGCAGGACCATGTAAAATATCTTTTTTTACGGCGTCCTTGTGGCATTCAATACAAGTTTTTTCACCTATTTTGGTTTGACCAAAAACAGTTCCTTGTGTAAAAAGAAAACAAGTAAATAAAATTATTCCAAAAAACTTTATAAAATTAAAGTTTAATTTTCCGATTGATTGTTTTTTAAAGATTTTCATTTGAATTAGTTTTTATTAATATTTTAAAATTTTCTAGATAAGCGAATTGTAAACCTGTTAAAATTCATTTTTTCGTTAAACAATTCACTTTTATATAGTTCAATACCTGTTGATAAAAATAATTGACGAATACGAGTTGTTAATGTTAATCTACTAGTTAATAAGTCTAAGTCAACACCTTCACCTTCTTGCTTAATATAACTTCCTTGTATACTGAGTTTTGTTTTTTGGTTGATATTGTAGGAAATATTTCCTGAGATATTAGAGTATTTTTGTTTAATTCCTTCTTCAACAATCATTTGATAATCTCGTATATCTCCATTAAATGTAAAAAATAATTTTTCTTTTATCTTCCCTTGTAAAATCAAATAGTACTTTGTAAGTCTATATGGTATAATGGTGCTTTTAAAATTATCTTTTTCAATACCTCCACTAATAAAATTAAAATTAAAACGACTTCCGTATACATTTTGATTAAAATAATCTAATGTAAGAAAGGCTATGTTAACAGGATTAATAAAGTCTTGGTTAGTCGTTTTGTAATAAAAGGCTATTTTATTTTGAAATAAAGAAATAGTTGCATTAAAGTAATTAGTAACAGCTAAGTATTTGTATGAACTAGGTTGAATTGCCATATAGTTAATATAAACAGTTTCGTTATTAGCTATTTGGCCACCAGGTATACGTTGGATTTCTAGGAGCTCATTTCTTTCAATCAATAAATAATCAAAATTTAATCTATAGGTAATGGTTCCTGAAGCATCATTTACTTCAACTGTTGATACATTGATATTTTGATTTTTTAATAATACTATTTGACTGTCAGATAGTGTTTGTTCTTCTCTTTCAATTGCTAAAAGTAAATCATCACTTTTTCTGTCTTGTTGATTTGTATTAAAAGTATAATTTAGAGATAATGTACCTTTTAAAGGTATTTTTTTTATATAATTAATATTAGCACCTTTTCTGTATATTATTTCTTTATATAGTTTGTCTTTAACATTGTTATAATCAAAAGAGATATTTGTTCTCAAACTTTTGTACAATTGGTGAGATAAACTACTTCTTACGTTGTATTGTTTTAAATTTTGAATACCTCCTTTTATATCAAAAAAGTTATAGCTACCTGAATAGTTAAATTTATAAGGAAGTTTAAAGAAAAGGTTTTCTGAGATTTCAAATCGTTTGTAATTAAAATTGCCTTGTTGTTCATAGTTTGAGATTCTAGAACTAAAATTATAGTTCTTTTTTGAATCTAAGAAAATACGGTTATTCATACTCCATATAGTGATATCGTTTTTTATTAAGGTATTTACTAAATCACCTTCTGAAACAGAAAAAGTAGTATTGTACGTGTATTTATTGTGAGAATAAACAATTTGATTAAAATCGTTAGCTCCAAATGACTTTTCAGATCTCAGTTCTAAATTTTCATTTGCTGTTATAAAACTTCTGTCTGTTTGTAGCTCTAGTTGTTCTCCTTCTCCGTTATTATAAGATATTATTAAAGGAAGGTATTTATTCGTATAAGATAATTTACCACCCCAGTTTTTAAAATTGGATTTAAGGTTAGTTAAGTTTTCACGATTATTATAACCTTCATGTAAATTGCTAAATACACTAAAGCTTAACGCATTTTTTTTGAGTATATATGCTCTTACATTTAATTTTTTCAGGGTATTAATTTCATTACGGTCTGGGCTTACTAAAGATAAATATTGTCCTGTTTCTGGACTGTAGCCAACGTCGAGGTCTAAGGATAAAAAATTGGGATGCCAAAAATAACTTTGAGAGTTTAAAAATAACCCTCCTGATAGAAATGAACTTTGTAAACGTTCGTTTACATTGTCTCTAGTTGTTTTTTGATCCCAAAAGAAGCTATTTATATTTAATTCACCATTCAATGCAGTTAGTTTCCAAAATGTAGTTTCAATTCGTTTATTTTGAGAGTAACTACAAATTGTAAATAAAAAAATAAAATATAAAAAACTTAATTTTTTCATAAACTACCTATTGCTTATTTAAAAGAAATTTATCATTTTTTCCTCCGTGTGGATTGTGACATTCAATACATTTGTTATTTTTAATATCTATATGATATTCGGTTTTTATAATATCTTTAGAATTATGGCAGCTCAAGCATAAATTATCTCCGCTATTTATTAAAAGATTTGGAGCTTTGGTTTTATGCGTTCCATGGCACTGAAAACAGTTTCCTGAATCTACAGGGCCATGTAAAAATTTATATTCTTTTTTATAGTTGTCATGGCATTTGTAACAACTTTCAGACTGAAGGCTCATGCGGTTATTCCCTCCATGTGGATTATGACATTCAGTACAACTTGTTTTTTTTATATCCTTATGTATTTTATTTTCTGAAACTTGTTTTGAATCATGGCAACTAAGACAAAGTTTTTTACTAGATTCCACTAGTAAGTTTTTAAATTTTGATTGGTGAGGAGTATGACATTGTATGCAATTATTTGAGGCAACAGGCCCGTGTAACGTTTCGAATTTTTGACTAAAATCTGTATGGCATTGGTTGCATAACTCGGGTACAGGAAGTTTCGTTTTTCCCATAGCATCTCTGTTGTGACAACTTACACAATCTCGTTCCTTATAAGGTTGATGAAGATTAAATTCATTTTTTTGAATAGTTGAAACAAAAACCTCTTTAGTATTCGTTTTAATTGCCTGTAGAGAATCTTTAACAGCAAGTGCATCTGTTTTATCTGGGGACGGGACACCATCAAATAAAAAAGACTTAACGCCATAACTTAATTCGGGGGAGCAAGTCCAGAATAATGAGACAGCTATTATAAATAATAGATAATTAATAAATTTGTGTTTATCTAAATTCATATTTTCTTAGTCCAAAAAAATTTAAAACTCAGTATTTAAAAATTATTGAATCATCTAAAATAATTATCATTTTTCTACTTTTAAAAGGCTATTTTAGACTTGTTACTCCTTATTTTTCAGTGTTATACGACCATAAACACTCACTTTATCTGGCCCGTATTGGTTTGCAACAAAAATCAAGTATTTTAAATCAAATTTTGGATCAACATATTTTTCAAAATATTTTAAATTATCATAATCAATCATAACTTTTGTTGGTAGCCACATATCTCCCTTAGATCTATAGTGACCTCCAAAGAATAGTAATAGCTTACCTTCTTTATTAAAAATTTGTACATTCTCAAAACTTGCATCTACAACATATATATTTTCTTCTTTATCTACAGCAATGCCCTTAGGGCGAACTAAATCTC
>JAKIVA010000091.1 GCA_021647265.1 Lutibacter sp. | reverse complement strand
CTAAAATTGCAGGTAATAATTTGCCAGAAGCATTTATTCTTTCAGGTATTTATGCTTTGGTAGTGGCTTATTCATATGCTATATTAGGAGGTAAAATAATCTCAAATGCAGGTCCTATTGCATTTATATTAAAAGGACTTGGTGATAGTATTGTAACCGGTGCATTAAGTATTCTCATGTGGTTAACTTATGTAATATCTATTTCACTTTTTGTAAAAGGTTTTGCGGGATACCTACTTCCTTTTATTCACATAGAACCTACAACATTCACTATTGGAATAGTTGAAGTAATCGTCATTTCATTTTTTACAGCACTAAACTTTTTTGGAAGTAAAAGTGTTGGAAGAGCTGAATTTTATATTGTTTTAGTTAAATTATTGATATTGTTGGTATTTATATTAGGTGGATTTATGACAATCAATTGGGGAATGGCTAAACCAAGTTTTGATACTGTTCATACAAATGGGTTACTTAACGCCTCTATTATATTTTTCCTTTCATATATGGGATTTGGACTTATTACAAATGCATCTGAAAATATTGAAAATCCAACAAAAAATGTTCCTTTAGCTATATTTATTAGTATCCTATTTGTGATGATTTTCTATATATTAATTTCGCTTGTTACAATTGGAAACCTTCCATTATCAGATATTATTAAAGCGCAAGAAAATGCGCTGGCTATCGCCGCAAAACCATTTTTAGGAAATTTTGGTTTTATTCTTATTACTATTGGAGCGTTATTCTCTATTTCATCTGCTTTAAATGCAACTATTTTTGGTGGTGCAAATATTGCCTATTCATTAGCAAAAGATGGAGAATTACCTGATTTTTTTGAAAGAAAAGTATGGTTTAAATCAACTGAAGGGCTGTACATTACCGCAGGATTAGGGCTTTTATTTGCATTGTTTTTTGATTTAGGAGCAATCGCATCAATTACCAGTACTATTTTTACTGTTATTTATATTTTCGTTTTAATTTCACATTTAAGATTACAAAAAGAATACGGTGGTAACAAAATACTTATCTCCATAAACCTAACTATTCTAGTCATTGTTTTTATAGCATTAATAAAATATCAATGGGATACACAAAAAAGTGCTTTTTATGCCAGTATACTTACATTTTTTGGTGCAGTTATTATTGAATATTTATATAGAAAATTAGGAAAACGGAAATTTAATACAGATAAAATTAACAAAAAAAAAATTGACAATACTCAGCAGTTATAACAATAAGAATTACTTGTAGCACTAGCGTTTATACCTTTACCTATGTTTATTCTAATTCGTTATATTTACGCTTTAGAAGCTAAACTGCTTTTAGCACTTAGTTGATAGTATTAATAAAAGAATAATCACATGAAAAAAATGATAGAAATAAATATACTTATTTTTTTAGTAGGTTTGTTTGCTGTTTCTTGTGAAAAAGAAGCTATTAAACCAGATTTAAATAATATAAAAAAGAGAGAGTTTATCAGTTCTTTTGAAACCGTAGATGATTTTGCGAATTTTTATATAACACCTCAGGGGTATAAAGGAACAACTTATCACGAACTATCTGATTCAATTGTTTACAGTGGAACATATTCTCATAAAGCTTGGATAACTGGAACAAATCCTCCTTCAACATTACTTATTAATAATAATCATCGAGGATACCCAACCATTCAACTACAAAATACCGTTAAAGGTTCTTTTAAAACTCCTTGTTACATTACACTATGGGTTTGGTTAGATATGGAACTACAAGAAAATACATCTAGAGGAGATGATGATTGGTTTAGTTTTGCAACATTTACAGATGCTGAAACCGATAACTGGGATAGAACAGTTTTAGTTAATTTAAATCATAAAGGATTTGTTCATTTAGGGCACGTTCCAAATCAAGGAGAACAGTCTTATATTTTTCAAACAACAAACCTAAGATTTCCCCAGAAAGAATGGGTAAAATTAAAGATATATTTAGATTTTAGAAATAATGGATATGCTAAAGTGTGGCAAAATGGGCAATTAGTCTCTTACGCAAATTTACATAATATAGACAATAAACTATCCCAAATTCATTTTGGAATGTATGCTCCACCTCAAATAGCAAATGGAGTAATATATAATGATGAGTTGAAAATTATAGAAGTTGATGGAGAATAAAAGTCAAAAAAAACGGCTGTTGTGAATACGAGCTTTGGTGATTAAATGATAGTAAAGGGGTTTGAACATTTGAACAAGTAGCACTAAATATAAAGTCAAATACTTCATAAATAACTAAAAATTAAATACAAATCTAAAGACCACACAAAAGATTGTCAATCTCTCAATTTTTACGACACCTAAGTTCTTTCTTAGTACATTTTCAGCAAAGCCAAAGATACTCCTATACAAAGGTTCAATATTATTATCACGGTTACATTCTTGCTTCTTTCTTGTATTTCAAAAAACTTAATCTTATATTGTATCCTAAGCAATGTAGAACATACATCTACCTATAATAAAATGTATAACCAAAATTGCTAAACTCTATAAAGCAGAATATATCTAAATCAAAAAACATGAATAAAAGTTTAAAATACTTAGTAATTTCAACCATAACATTTGCTTTTGGCTACTTTTTTTTAAGAACTGCATATTATAGTTCTCAGGAAAACCCCTTTGCAAATGAAATTATATTAATTATCTTAGGAACTATTGCTACTATTGCAATCACCGCTGCGTTATTGAATAAGCAAAGTGAAGTTGAGTTAGAAAAAGAACAAAATGTTAAAATATTTGATATAAAATCATCTCTATATTTTGAGTTGATCGATTTTATTGAAGAAATAATAGTTCATAGAAAAATCTCTAAAAAGGATCTAATAAGACTGGATTTTTTAACCCATAAAATATCTGTAATTGCAAATAAAGAAGTACTAGAAGAGTATGCAAGTTTTATATTGTTATTAAAAAATGTATCATTAGACATAGACGTAACAAAATCGGAGTCAATTGAATTATCTACACAATTAAATCAACTTTGTTCTAAAATTAGATATGACTTAATTAATAAAGAAAAAAATGTGAGTGATTTAAAAAATCTAATTTTCATAAACAATTCACCTATAAAAAGTAATACTTAACTCAGTAGACAAAGGAAAGTCTCGTCCTCAATCTCACATAACCACAGGTGATAGCCTCCAATCATACGAATCTTTATAGATAACTATATTTTTAGGCAGCCTGTCTAGTTTCCTTCCTACGACTGCCAAGGTGAAAAAGACCGTCAATCTCTTAACTTATACAATACTAACGTTGTTTCTTGGTATATTTTTAGCAAAGCTAAAGATATTCTTATACAAGAATCTAATCACCTCCCAACTCCTCTACTCCTTTCGTAGCAATCTAGCTATTTTCCTTTTCTGTCTATTCTTTAATTATTATAATTTTTGGTTTTTCATTAAATTTATATGATTTCAATGATATATAGGTCAGAAAGAAAAGTCCTAAAAATGCTGTAATTACTATTAATTTCATTTTATTGTAAGGTGGTGTCGGAACATCACATATTCCACCTGGGCAATTATATGTTTTCCATTTCAGTTTTTTGTAAAGAATACAGCCTAAACAAATACCAAAAACTGATTCAACAAATAGTAGAAATAGGCATAACCAACAAATTCCAAGTCTAATGGGTGTAATAATGTCAAAAATAATATAATAGGTCATTATTACTCCTAAAATCACTCCTAATATCCACGCAAATCTTTTAGGTTTTGCTTCTACCCAATCAGGTTGTTGATTGCTAACTATTAAACCACCGATAAGCATATATGGGGCATACTTTGGATTTATAAGAACTCTTACAAAAAATTCGATAATGAATGTTATTGAAAATAGTTCAGCCCAAAATATCGTTCGATAAAAATGAACCGAGAAAAGGCTTAAAAGACCAAGTAAAAACATTATTCCTGCACTTGCACGAGCATCTCTTTCATTGATAACTTTATACTCATATCCATCTATATTTTCACCAAAATTTAAGAAAAACCCCATAGTTATTTATTGAAAGGTTTATAGCCTGATTCTTTAATGGTTTTTGTAATTGTGTTAATGTTTGTTTTAGTAGAATCAAACTCAATTATAGCTTCCTTTTCAGTGTGTGAGGCCTTAACACTTACAACTCCCTCAATTTTTGAAATATTATCTTCAAGTGTAACTTCGCAACCAACGCAAGTCATTCCATTTACTCCAATTTTTTCTCTAACAATATCAGATTCTTTAATAACAATTACTTTTTCAGATTTTTTATTTGATGATGAGCAAGATGTTGTGACAGAAACATTAATTACAGTTAGTATAACAATTAATATATTTTTGAATTTCATTTTGATACTTTTTAGGTTAATATTTAGCAACTACCGATTCCTGCATTAACTATATCGGCTTTTGTGATTTCTATGTTTTTACAACAGTCTATTAGTTTTCTATCAACTGCAATAGCTGGGAGTCTTTTTACACCGTATTCTTTCATTTTAGCTATACCGTATGTATTTTCGTTTTGTTCAGATAAGTTGTGAATAGTTATTTCACAATTTTTACTAGCGGTTTCTTTAACCAATGTTACAACAGGCTCACATACTGGGCATCCTGCTGTAAAAATTTCAATTTGTTGTTTACTCATAATTTTCCATTTTTAATAATGAATTTGTAATTATTTTACAATTCATCTTATTTTGAGATTAATTTGATAATGGAACAAAGATGAGTACAAGAGGTAGGGGGTGTCCAAATATTTTTCAATCTTTTTTTTCGTTGAAGTCTTTTAGTCGGTTTTCAATAATTTGGATTTCTTTGAGTTTATTTGTCAAATCTGATAATTCCAAATTAGGAAACTCTTTTTTTAAGTATTCAATTTTTTCTTCATTGCCACAGTTTCCCGGACAAGAATCTACAGCCCTAACAATCCCAATTGCAAGTGCTTTTCGATAAACTTCATCTAAAAGTAAATAATGAGCTTTTTGTATTCCTTTGTCGATAGATTTGAATTGAATATTTATTTGCTCAAAATCTTTCCCTTCTTCCAACATTTTTACAATTCCAGTGATTTGTCCACTCAACGTTTTTAGTCTTGTTTTTATGTCTGAAACAAGGTCAGATGGTAGTTTTGAATTCTCTTTTTTCATTCTCTATCGTTTTTTACTTACAGGTAATATTTTAACTAACGTGAGTTTGGTATAATAATTTACTTTAATTACTTATAATCAATATTTTAAATATAAAATTTAAACGCTAATGTCACCTTGATTGCGGTCGAAAGATTTTTAAATGGGTTTCGATTGCGATCAACTTAACAAAGTGCTGATAAGCAATACATTTTTATTTATTATTTATATTTTTTAAGTCAAACTCATGTTAACTAAACATCTGTTTTGGACTAAAATAGCACATTTTTTGCTACTAAATTACTTTTTAATCAGTTTTCACCTTGCTAAAGTTCAAATGGTGAAGAGAGCACCATTTATTAAATTTTATTGTAAGCAGTAATTCGAAAAAACAACTCTATCACCAATTCTCTCATAAAACTAATTGCTAAGTTTGAAGGAATTATCTGTACAGCCTTTTTGGTATGGTATTGAATAGTAGGTTAGGTTGATTAAGTAAAGTAAAATAATATTGTAAGAAACATAAAGAGGCAACCTTTTAATGGCTGCCTCTTTATTATTTTAATTGATACGTATAAACTCTTATTTATAAATTAATTCAAATCTATCAAGGTTCATTACTTTTGTCCAAGCATTAATAAAGTCTTTTACAAATTTTTCTTTTGAATCATTACTAGCATAAAATTCTGCTAATGCCCTCAATTCTGAGTTTGAGCCAAATATTAAATCAGCTCTAGTTGCTGTCCATTTTTTTTCTCCAGTTTTTCTATCTTTCCCTACAAACTCTTCTTTAGAATCTGAAGTAGCTTCCCACTCTGTATTCATCTCCAATAATTTAACAAAAAAATCATTGGTAAGTTTATCTTTATTTGTTGTGAAAATACCTTTTTTACTACCATCAA
>JAKIVA010000028.1 GCA_021647265.1 Lutibacter sp. | reverse complement strand
TTGTTCGTATACCTGATTTTAATAAATCTACGATCATTAATTTAAATTCGTTGTCATATCTTTTTGCCATAATTCAAATATAGTTTTTACTCTCTATAAAATCGTAACATCAAAGGTAGACACTTCATGTTGTATTGTTTTGGCTTTTGGATGCTTATCGTTACTCGTAAACTTTCTAATTTATTGGTCTTTAGTCCTCCTAAAATGTGGATTTCTAAATGTTTGGTTTCGTAACTGTAATTGTTCGGATTAGAAGTATTGAGCATTGTTGATAAGTTTTAAAATGATAAACATCTGATACAAAAGTATCTTTCTTTTAGCAAATAAACAAATAACAATGATTTCTTTTGATAACTTTCTTTTACTACTTTTGTATAAATATTACAAAATCATTATCCTTTAGATACATATGTTAAACATTGGAAGTAAATTAGTAGAGTTGCGTAAAGCTAAAAACTTGTCGCAAGAAGATTTAGCCAAAGAGATTAGCTCATCTCGTGTTATGATTGGTAAGTACGAGCGTAACGATAATGCGCCATCTATTGAGGTGCTTCTAAAATTGGCTAAAGCCTTTGATGTTTCTGTAGATTATATTATTGGCGAAGGACAACTATCTACTTACGATAAAGATGTTTTAAAACGTATTGAGGATATTGAACAACTTGACGATGAGACCAAAAGTAAATTGTTCTTTCTAATTGATAACATCATTCAAAACTTTAAAACTAAACAAGCTTTCTCATAAAAAAACCACCTCGTTAAAGGTGGCTTTCTATTTTATGTCAATTAAAATTGACTTTATCAAAGTACGTTTTAATTATATTGTTATTTTCATTTATATTAAATAAAAATGAAAAACCTGTTCCAAAACTAACTTCTCCAAAACTTATATTTTTATTGATTTTATAGTTGTAAGGTATCAGCTGTCCAAAAAGTTGCCCATCCTTAACGTCTGAAAAGAATAAAATATAGTTATATTTTCCCATATTTGTTTTAGCAGATTTGTCATTTGAAATTTTAGTGTTGAAACCTTTATTTAAAAATAAATCTCTTCTATACAAAGAATCCGTTACGCTTTTGATAATAGATTCTTCTTCTTTGCTATGATTACTAAATTCATTAAAACCTTTTATATAATCACTTTTGAGAATGTTTATTTCTAAAGAAGTAAGATTAAACGGAACTTTTTCATCAGAGACAAAAATCTTTATCCCATCTACTTTCAATTGATTATTTGTATAATTAATAACAATGTCATTATTCTTAATCAACTCTTTTGCTTTTCCATAAATAGATGAATTCATATTAACAGTCTTACAACTTGAAAAACCTAAACAGAGGACTATAGCGATTATTATATTTTTACAATTCATATCAAAAACGGAAGTTAGTAATAAAGTTAACAAACCCATTTGTAGCTTTTCTTCTTGTTGCTTGGTCTGCTGCTGGCATTGTTGTTTTAATTATATTAACATTACTACCTCCAACATTCCATTGCATCGTTGCTGGTGAAGTAGTGCTTGTTTGTTGCCAAAAATAATTTGACCTTGTTGATAGACCCAACTGAGTTCTGAACCAATTTACCTTATTAACAGTAGGACCTGTCGCATTTGGTGTCGTATTAGGTGGGTCTCCAATATCTGTTGCAGCTGTTGCTGTTGGGTCATAGGCTAAAGCACCTGTTGCTGTGTGTAATGATTCGTGAAGAAAAGACATACTATACCCAAAAGATAACTCTTTTACACCTCCATTTTTAGCTGCTTGAATATTGCCGTCTATTTGATTAGAATTTATATTGACGTTTCCTATACCACCACCTTGCGTACTTTTACTATTATCATTTGACATAGTAATAGTTTTTGTTGAAGATATTACAGAATTCAAATAACTTCTAGCCTTTGAACTACCACTTAAATTACCATTAGCATCTTTTGCACCATCTTTACTTACTAAGTTACCACTAGAATTAACACTTATAGATGTGCCTGTTATGTCCTGTAAATCAGAAATAGTATTAAACAAAACATATAATCCTTCAGCATTCAATTTTCCGTTTTTAAACATTAGATTACTAACGTTTATACTATCTCCTGCAATTTCTCTGAAATAAATAGGATTGTTTTTTGAAAAATGATAAGGTGATTGGTCATAATACTTTTCTGCAAACCTATCTATCTTATTAAACCTCATTAATGCTGGGTCGTAATCTCTCCATTGATAGGCATAAGTATCTTTTCCTAATTCCTCTTCAAGTTCCTGTCCTTGATACTTATATTTTTCAGCTGTTCCATTTGCATTACTTGTAACAACATTGTTATATCCTTTGTGAGTTAATCCGCCTGGATAATAATTGTTTTCAGAAATGATTTCAGTATTTGGGTTGATACTACCGTTTCCGTCAAGGTCTGCGTATGACAGTCGCACGTTCTCCAAAGTAGTCTTATAAGGACAATCTCATAACGTGAGTTCAACTTAAAAAAGGTAGATCCTAAAGAAAATTATATTAATTATCAGCACTTTGTCAGGTTGAGCGCAGTCGAAACCTATTTAAAAAACCTTTCGACTGCGCTCAAGGTGACATTAGCGTTTTAATTTTATATTTAAAGTGTTGATTATCAATAATTAAAGCAGGTTATTACGTCAAACTCACATTCATAAACTTGCACAGCTTGTAAGATAGTCCTAATTTATTTTCAATGTTTTTAAAATAGCTTCTAACTCAAACATATAATCTCGTTTATTAATTGAGGGAGCATACGTTAAACCCTCAACCACCACCAATCTGTTATTTGGCTTGTCAACAACTGTGTAACTCAAAAAAGGACCTGCCATATAAACCCCTTTTACTTCCCATTTACCTCTAGTTTCAAATGCTTTTTTACCATCTAATGTTACTTCAAAAATATGGGGTGTATAGGCTTTTTCAGTAATCATATACGAATTTTCAATCTCTCCAGGTATATATTTTTTCCCTATTGAATCTCTAATTGCAACAATATTATTCCCATTTTCATCATCTTCTGATGTAATTGGCACTGTATAAGAAATTAGCTCCATACTATTTCCTCCAAATAAATGGTAACGATACCAAATAAAATCGCCATTATCTTCAACTTTATTATATGTACGAGGTATTTTTAAAGAATATCCTTGCTTTTCAAACGTTTTAATTTTTGATGGATCCCAATATTTTTTAAGAATTTTTCTTTGAACTGATCTTAAATCGGATTTTTTAAACTCTGAAATAATTTTTTTGCTGTTTTTTTGAATTTCATTTATCAGCTCTTTTTCACTTTTACCAATAATAGTAATTATTTTTTGTGGAGAAGCATAAACATCTGTAGCTATAGTAAACGAATTTTTATTAGCAATACCAATTTCTAATACATTTCTACTCGCTTTAAACATTCTTCCAAAACTTTCTGGTGGTACTTGCGAAACTTCAAATTGTGGTTCTGGTTGAGGTAAACCTACTACTGGTTCTGCAATAATTTTGCGTAATTCGTCTCCTAATTTACCTTGCCATTCACTATTTTTCATTACAACAAGTAAATTATTTATTCTGCCATTTGCTTGTTTTAATACTTTTTGATTATTCCTAGAATCACAGGAAATTATAAAAGAGACTATCACTAAAAGAATTCCTAATTTTTTCATCTTATTTTTTAAATATTTTTAATTTGGTTCCTGGTTTTAAGTTTTTAACACTCCAAATATTGTTCCAATCTTTAATATTTTGTACTGAAACATTTGCAAACTTTTGAGCAATTAACCATAATGAATCTCCAGATTTTACAATATACGTATTAAATTTACCTTTAGGAAGTGATTTTTTATATGTTTTTTTTGCAGATTTTGAACTAGAAACTGTATTCAATTTTCTTGGGTAAATTGTTAAGCGTTGCCCAATACGTAACCGTGTGCTTCTTAAATTATTCCATCGTTTAATTTTTGAAACAGAAACCCCAAATCTAGTTGCGATTTTTCCTAAATAATCTCCACTTCTAACTCGGTATCTTATTCTATCATTCATTTCAAAATACCTTGGAAGTGGCTTTTCTCTTTTTGCCTCTTCAGCATTTGCAAAAGCATAAATTTGCTGTTCATTGCTCACAAAACGCCCTATGTCTTTTACTGGTAAAGTAAGTGTGTAATTTTTCCCTTTTATATACGGAATAATATCTAACTTATACTGTGGATTTAAAAACTGAAGTACATCAATATCAACATTTAACGTTTCATAAATTTGTTCAAAAGTTAATTGTCTTTTTATTTGTACCGTATCTGTTTCAAAATAATTTATAGCACTTTTTCTTGCTTTAATGTTGTGCTCATTGGCATATTCAAAAATATACAATGTAGCGTAAAATGCAGGTACATATCCAGCCGTTTCACGCGGTAGATTATGCCTAATATTCCAATAATTTGTACTTCCTCCTGAGCGTCTTATTGCTTTTGTTACATTTCCTGGGCCTGAATTATATGCTGCTAAAGCCAAATCCCAATCTCCAAACATTTTATATAAACTTGCTAAATACTTGCAGGCTGCTTCTGTTGCCCTATAAGGATCTGAACGTTCATCAACGTACGAACTTACATTTAATCCAAATTGTTTACCTGTTTGGTACATAAATTGCCACAATCCTGTTGCTCCAACTCTTGAGCGAGCTCTTGGTTTTAATGCTGATTCTACAATTGCTAAATATTTTATTTCCAACGGAATATCATACTTATCTAATTGTTCTTCAAACATTGGAAAGTAAAAACGTGCCCTTTCCATTAAGGCAGAAAAAGCTGATTTTCTTCTTTTTAAATACGTTCTTATAACTTGTTCTAAATTTTTATTATACTCAATATGAAATGGTGTTTTACTATCTAAAATTTTCAATCTTTCTTTTAACAAATCTGTAGGTAGTTCTTCTAATTCTGTAAGTAAAATTTCATCATCTTTTAATACATATTGAATGGTGTCATACAGTGGTGATTTTATCAATTCATTTAACCACAAACTATCTATTAATGTTGCTTCTTTATCTATTTTAAATGTTACAGAATCTGCTTTTTTAGAAAATAATGTATCTGAAGTTGAAAATAATTCTTTTGTATCCTGAATTTCTTGAACTTTTAACGTGTCTGTTTTTGTTTGAGAAAAACCAAGGCTAAAACAAAATAAGCTGATATATATTAATTTATTCATTTAAAAGTTTTGAAATTTCATCAAAATTTGGTGCTAAAATAATTTCAATTCTTCTATTTTTAGCTTTTCCTTCTGCGGTTTTATTGGTGTCTATTGGCATAAATTTACTTCTTCCTGCCGCAGTAATTTGAGTTGGATTTACACCGTTATTTTCTAAAATTCTAACAATTGCCGTTGCTCGTTTTACCGATAAACCCCAATTGTCAATTAGTGTGGTTCCTTTATATGGAACATCATCTGTATGACCCTCAATCAATACCTGAATATCTTTGTTTTTAGACAATACACTTGCCAATTGTTTAACTGCTTTTTTACCCTGAGATCCTACAGCCCAACTGCCTGAATTAAATAGTAGCTTATTTTCCATAGAAACATAAATCTTTCCATTTTTACGAACTACCGTTAACCCTTTTCCTTCAAAATTGTGCAATGCATTTGAAATTGCATTTTTTAATTGTTGCATTTTAGCTTCTTTTGCATCTATTAATCTTTGAAGTTCATCAATTTGTTTAGCCCGCAAATTTAACTCTTTTTGCAATTTTTCTAATCGATTACTTTCTGTGGCCAATTTTTTTTCTTTTTCTTCAAGTTGAGTTAACAACTCCTTGTTTTTTTTAGATTGTGCTGCTAATTCTTTTGAACTTTGAGCCGAAAGCAGTTCGTATGATTCATCTAAATTATTGTATTTATTTTGTAGAGAAACATATTCATCATCTAAAATCTCTTTTTGAGTTGAAAGTTCAGCAAGTGCTAATTCTAACTTTTCTAAAGTTTCTTCTAGCTGCTTTTTTGAAGTTAATAAATTATCTTTTTCTTTAATTACTGTTCTATTTAAATCCTGTAACTTGCCATATTTTGTGTCTAATTCTTGATATAATTTTTTAGAAACACATGAATTTAAAGCAATTGAAATAACGAATAAAACTATTATTTTTCTCAACATTGTACTATTATATTTTTAATTAATCTATTTCAACTACTATTGGGCAATGGTCTGAGTGTTTGGCTTCTGGTAAAATATAAGCTCTTTTAATTCTGTCTTTCATAGCTTCACTAACCATATTATAATCTATTCTCCAACCTTTGTTATTGTTTCTTGCATTTGCTCTATAACTCCACCAAGAATAATGATGTGGCTCTTTATTTAAATATCTGAAAGAGTCTATAAAACCACTTTTAATAAAACTATCTATCCATTCACGTTCAACAGGTAAAAATCCTGAAGTGTTTTTTAATCCTTTTGGGTTGTGTATATCAATTTCTGTGTGACAAATATTGTAATCTCCACAAATAATAATATTTGGAATCTCTTTTTTTAAATTATTTACATATTGCTGAAATTCAGCCATATAGTTGAGTTTAAACTCTAAACGAGCATCATTAGTTCCTGAAGGTAAATACAAACTCATCACAGAAAAATCATCAAAATCTATACGTAAATTTCTTCCTTCAAAATCCATTGTATCAATACCCGTTCCATACTCGATATGTTTTGGTTTTATTTTAGACAAAATAGCAACACTGCTATACCCTTTTTTTTGTGCAGAGAACCAATAATGAAATGGATATCCCGCTTCTTCAAACAAACTTAAATCTAATTGCTCTTTATGTGCTTTTGTTTCTTGAATACAAACAACATCAGGGTTTGCTGCCTGTAACCATTCGATAAATCCCTTTTTTAAAGCGGCTCTAATTCCATTTACATTGTATGATATTATTTTCATTTGTTTTGGTATAATTCTCTTAATTTTCTTCGCATTACTTTATTAGAAGCTGTACGTGGTAATACTTCAATTTTAACTAAATCTGTTACTTTAAATAATGGGTTTAATTGTTTTCTTATACTCTTTTTTGCTTCTTGTAACCTTTCATTATCAGTAAGTGAACTCTTATTTTCAACATAGTAAACAACCAATAAACTTGGGCCTCCTCCCTTAGGTGAAACTGCAATTGCAGCAGATTCTTTAATAAAACTTAGCCGATTTAAAACTGCTTCTATTTGTACAGAGCTCACTTTAATTCCTCCTAAGTTCATTGCGTCATCAACTCTACCTTGAGCTTTAAAATATCCATTTTCTAATTGTTCAAGTTGATCTCCATGTCTTCTCAATATTTTACCCTGATATTTTGGAGTGTTTTTATAATAAACATCGTAATGGTTTCTATTTAATAGGGTATTTGACAACCCCATAATTGGCGGTATTAAAAATAGTTCTCCTTTGGTTGATTTATTGTTGTTTTCGTCTAACAAAACAAATTCACCTCCTAAAGCTTGTGTTGAAAATGTACTGGCTATATTGGGTTGCACTACTGTACTTGTTACATAACCTCCTCCTATTTCGGTACCTCCACAATATTCTATGACCGGCTTATTGTTTGCCAACTGCATTAAATACTCCATTTCTGTGGGATTAGAAACTTCCCCTGTAGAACTGAAACATTTTATCGTACTCCAATCAAACTTTTCCATAGATTTAGAGTTTTTCCAATATTTTACAAAGCTTGGAATAACACCCAGCATAGTTACTTTTGCGTTTTGCACAAATTCACCAAATCCATTATCTGTTGGCATTCCATGGTACAATGCAATAGTTGCTTTATTAATAAGTGCTGCAAAAACCAACCAAGGTCCCATCATCCAACCTAAATTTGTAGGCCAGCAAACTACATCGTTTTTATGAATATCTTGATGATAATAACCGTCACTAGCACCTTTAATCGGTGTTGTATGTGTCCAAGGAATTGCTTTTGGCTCTCCTGTTGTTCCTGATGAAAACAAAATGGTTATAATATCATCTGGATTTTGAATTATTGTTTTAAAGTTCGTTTTTGAACTCAAAAAATCATCAAAATAAATATCTTTATTTCTTAAATTAATTTTTTTGTCTAATACTTTTAAAACAACTGCTTTAGGTGCCTTTGCTTCAATTACTTTTGAAAAAAGAGGTAGTTCTTTCCCTGCTCGTTGCAATATATCTTGTGTAAAAATTAATTTAGGCTGTGTAATTTTTAGTCGTACTGCTATTTCGTTTGATGTAAAACTATCTGCTATAGTAACAACTGGCATTCCTGCTTTTATTGCTGCTAAATAAATTGCAACAGCCTCCAAGGTCATAGGTAAATCTACCGCTATTTTATCTCCTGTTTTGAGACCTTGTTCTAAAAATCCATTTGCAATTTTATTAACTAAAATAAGTAATTCGGTTTGCTTAACTTTTTGAATTTTACCTCCTTCTTGTTGATAAATTACCGCAATGGCATTCTCTTTATTTTGAAAGCAAGAATCAACAATATTTAATTTTGAATTTTTTAGCCACTCTGCATTTTCAACTCCTTTAGAAATATCAACTATTGATGTAAATTTCTTTTCTTGTTTAATCCCTAAATTGTGTATTGTTGCTTCCCAAAAAACCTCTTTATTGGTAATTGACCACTTCCAAAAATCTTGATAATTATCAAAACCATATTGTTGCATCATCTTATAAATGTTGCTTTGTTCAATAGTTTTTTTTGATGGTTTCCAAAAAGGTTTCACAGTAGTTTTATATTAAAATTCAGGATCTTCATCAATTAAATCTTTCAAATTTTCATCGGTATCGGTTGTATCATCACAATTAACATCAATACTTAAATTTTCAGGCTTTTCAAATTCTTCTTGACTTACATTTAAACTTTTATCAGCATACAACTTTTTATAATACAAAGCCCAAATTGGTAAAGCCATAGAGGCTCCCTGACCTTTAGTTATTCCTGCAAAGTGTGTAGATCTATCTTCACCTCCTACCCAAACTCCAGTTGCTAAATTAGGAACAATACCCATAAACCAGCCATCAGATTGGTTTTGAGTTGTTCCTGTTTTACCAGCAATTGGATTTGTAAATTCATAGGGATAACCAGTAGCAATATTATCAGGATATTTACCCCATTTTGTACGCAAGCGAACTCCTGAGCCTGCTTCAGTTACACCCTCTAATAAATTAATTACAACATAGGCTGATTCTTCACTTAAAACCTCTTTAGAGTTTGGAATAAACTGCTCTAAAACAGTCCCGTTTTTATCTTCAATTTTTAGCAACATCATAGGCTCAACTCTTAGGCCTTTATTTGCAAAAGTTGTATAAGCTCCCACCATCTCGTACAATGATAAATCAACAGATCCCAAAGCTATTGCTGGAACTGCTTGAATATCACTTTCTATACCGGCACTTTTAGCTAAACTCACTACATTTTTGGGGTTAACCATATCAATTAGTTTTGCTGTAATTACATTTACTGAGCCGGCTAGTGCTTGTTTCAAGGTCAATTCTCCTCCATATTTTTCTCCTGCATTTTTAGGTGTCCAATCTTCAGGCATTCCATATTTTTCTTTCGGAATTGTATAAGGTGTGTTTGGAAATTTATCGCAAGGAGATAAATTTAGCTGATTGATAGCTGTTGCATACACAAATGGTTTAAAAGTAGATCCTACTTGTCTTTTTTGTTGTTTAACTGCATCAAACTGAAAATGTTTATAATTAATACCTCCAACCCAAGCTTTAATGTGGCCAGATTGTGGCTCAATAGATAATAAACCCGATCTTAAAAAATATTTATAATAACGTATAGAGTCTTTTGGTGACATAATTGTATCTATATCTCCTTTCCAAGAAAAGACTTTCATTTCGTATTTTTTATTAAATGAAGCTTTTATTTCTTTAACTGAAGCTCCGTTCTTTTTCATACGTTTCCAACGGTTAGAGCGCTTCATAGCTCGTTCAATTGTATTTGCAATTTGCTTTTTGTCTAAATCATAAAAAGGAGCTGTTCTATTGTGCTTTTGTTCTTTAAAAAATACTCTTTGTAAATTAGACATATGTTCTTTCATCGCTTCTTCAGCATATTTTTGCATACGAGCATCTATGGTAACATAAATTTTAAGTCCATCACGATGTAAATTATAAAAGGTACCATCGGGTTTTGGATTCTTTTTTATCCATTTTTTCATAAAATCACGTAAATATTCACGAAAATATGTTGCGTAACCATCGCTATGGCCTTCTCTATTTACATTTAACTCTAAATCTAATTTTTGAAGAGAATCTTTTTGTACTTCAGAAATAAAATGATTTTTAAACATTTGATGTAAAACCACATTTCTACGGTTTTTCACCAATTTTTTTCTTGATTGCCTTAAAGGATTGAAATACGAAGCATTTTTTAACATCCCCACTAACATTGCCGATTCAGGAATTGTTAGTTCTTTAGGTTCTTTTCCAAAATAAATACGAGATGCAGATCGAATACCTACTGCCTGATTTAAAAAATCGTATTTATTTAGGTACATTGCTAAAATTTCTTGTTTGGTATATTGTTTTTCTAAACGAACAGCAATCACATACTCTTTAACTTTTTGAAGTATTCTTTCAGGTAAGTTTTTAGATCCTTCACCGTGAAAAAGTAATTTTGCAAGTTGCTGTGTAATAGTACTTCCTCCCCCTTCTTTTCCCATTTTTACAATGGCTCTAAAAGTGGCTTTAAAATCAATTCCAGAATGCTCATAAAACCGTTCATCTTCTGTTGCAACTAAAGCATTTACTAAATTTTTAGGTAAATCTTTATACTTTACAGGGGTTCTATTTTCTTTAAAATATTTACCCAATGTTATTCCGTCAATTGAAATAACTTCTGAGGCTAAATTATGTTCAGGATTTTCTAACTCTTCAAAAGTTGGAAGTGTTCCAAAAACGCCCCAAGAAGCCAATAAAAAAAGTAGTATCATGGCTAAAACACCACCTAAAACAGTAAACCAAAACCACTTTACATATTTTGAGAATTGATTATTAGTCATTTTCTTTTTTTTCATATGCTTACATGTTATTTTTTTAGCGGTAATATATGCTGTTTGCTATTAACCATTCCAAAATTAGTTGAAATTATTTTTGCTCGTTTCATTTTATTACTTTTTCAATTCTTAAACCTACATCTGTAATACCTTTTAAGGGGGTTTTCCCTTCAATATCATTAGAGCTTCTAGTTGCTTGATAAATATCAAATGTGTAATCTCCTTTTTCAGAAAATACCACATTTTCTTTATAAAAAAGTTTATTTTCTTTAATATCGGTAAATCCTTGTCCTAACCAATTTCCAAATGAATCTGTCATTTCATATTCTAATGTGTCTATTACTTGATTTCCATTAGGGAATTCCATTTTTGTGATTAAAAATATAGAACTAAACTCATAATTCTTATTGTTTCTAATATTAATAAACACATTATTTAGAGAAATCGTATCTTTATTACTCACAATAAAACGAATGCTGTTTTCTGAATGCCACTGATGGCTTTCAATAGGTTTATATTTGTCATAAACCACGTTTGAATTGCAGGATAATACTAAAAATATACTTGCGTATAAACTTATATTTTTAATTATTTTGGTTGTTATTTTCACTTTTTTTAGGAGGTCTTCTTTTTTTATTCTTACGTGTTCTATTTCCTGTATTATTTGAATTTTTGTTTTGACTGTTTGCCGTTGATTTTTGCTGATTCTGAACTGGTTTTCTTTTCTGGTTACGTTGCTTTGCCTGAGCTGAATTTTTGGGCTTATTTTTAGAATTTATGTTTCTATTTTTTCTTTTTTTCTTTCTTTTAGGAATATCAAATCTGGTTAAGCTATCTTGACCAACCACATCTTCAAACTTGTCAATTCTTTCTTCCATCAAATCCAATTCATATTCCTCTAACGAATGTACTGTTTCATTATTTTTATTTAATTCAATAATTTCTTTTACCTGTTCAAGTGTTAGTTTATACCATTTACTTCTATTTTCTTTATAAGTATACCAAAATACTCTCTTAAAAATATCCATTTTAATAAAAGTAGCTTCTCCTTTTTCTGTTTTTAAAACAACATCTGGCTTTGGAAAATCAGTTAATGCATCTAAGTAAGTATCCAATTCATAATTTAAACAGCACTTTAATTTTCCACATTGACCTGCTAATTTTTGAGGATTTAAGGATAGTTGCTGATAACGTGCTGCTGAAGTACTTACATTTCGTAAATCTATCAACCATGTTGAGCAACATAGCTCCCTACCACAAGAGCCAATTCCTCCAAGTCTGGCTGCTTCTTGCCTTAAGCCAACTTGTTTCATTTCAACTCTAATGCTAAAAGCACTTGCTAAATCTCTAATTAATTGTCTAAAATCAACCCGTTCATCAGCTGTATAATAAAATGTAGCTTTATTTCCATCTCCTTGATATTCAACATCTGAAAGTTTCATTTTTAATCCCAGTCTACCCAAAATTTCTCTTCCTCTGTATTGTGTATCGTATTCTTTATCTCTGGCAGATTTCCAAATATCAATATCTTTTTGAGTAGCTTTTCTATAAACCTTTTTAATTTCTTCGCTATCAACATTTAACCCTTTTCTCTTTAGTTGAATTTTAATTAATTCTCCTGAAAGCGAAACAGTTCCAATATCATGACCGGGATTTCCTTCAACGGCAATAATATCTCCAATTGAAATTTTTAAATTATCTACATTTCTATAAAAATGTTTACGTCCATTTTTAAAACGTACTTCTACTATATCAACTGGTTTTTGACCTGCTGGTAACGACATATTTCCAAGCCAGTCAAAAACGGTTAACTTTTCACAGTCTCCTGTAGCGCAATTACCATTACTTTTACAACCTTTTGGTACCGTATTTATATCTGAAGAGCAACTATTACAGCCCATATATTCTTATATTTATTTGAGTTAGGTAAAATTTATTTTTAAATTTTACAATCTTCACTAATTTGTAAAGATAAATTAAAATTACAAACGATAAAACCTTAAAAAGTGTATTTTTAAGTTTGTTTTACATCAATAATTTTTACTGGACAAGCTTCTTTTGCTTTAACACTATTATTAAAAATGGTTTCATCGGAAGATTTAATAGTGAAAAAACCTTTTTTTTCTTTCGCATGAAGCAAAACTGATTTACCGTCTTTTTTTGACATTTGAAATTGAGCGGGGGCTAATTCAACACAATAATTACAACCTATGCACTTGGCTCTTTGTAAAGTTATGATTACCATTTAAGCCTCAACTTTAGTTGAAACCATTTTATACAATTTATCTGATGGACGAATTCTAAAATCTAATGGAATAGTTACAGAATCTCCTTTTTGTCCTTTTTCCCCCTTAACATCATTTACAAACATTTGCTGCACTTTCATTTCTTGTGCTCCTGTGGTTGGGCCTGTAATTAAAATAGTATCACCAATTGTAATATCGTATGCTTCTATTTTAAATTCTCCTATTTTAGATTTTGGAAAGTAATGCATGCCTTTTCCTAAATAGACTTTCTTTTGGGTTGCATGACTTCCTGAACCTTTACTCCATTCACCTAATTTCTGACCTAAATAATAACCACTCCAAAAACCACGGTTGTATACTTTTTCCAATTCCAACATCCAAGAAATTACTTTTTCTTTATTGTAAGTTCCTTCTTCAATACTATCAATTGCATCTCTATAGCATTTAATTACTTTTGCAACGTATTCTGGTGCTCTACCTCTACCTTCTATTTTCAATACTTTAACACCTGCATCGTCAATTTGATCTAAAAAATCAATGGTACACAAATCTTTTGGAGACATAATGTATTCATTATCCAATTCCATTTCAATACCTGTTTCTTGATCAATAACTGTATATTTTTTTCTGCAATTTTGCTTACAGGCACCTCTATTTGCTGAGGAATTATAAGCATGCAAGCTCATATAACACTTCCCTGAAACCGCCATACACAAAGCACCATGTCCAAAAATTTCAATTTCCACCAAATTACCCGAAGGGCCTCTAACATCTTCTTTTGCAATTTGCTCTGTAATTTTTTTAACTTGGCGTAAACTTAATTCTCTGCTCAATACCATAGTATCAGCAAACATGGCGTAAAATTTAGCCGTTTCAATATTGGTAATATTTATTTGAGTAGAAATATGAACCTCCATTCCTATTGCTCTTGCTGAAGCTATAACTGCCTGATCCATTGCTATTACCGCGGTAATTCCAGCTTCTTTCGCTTTTTGAAGTAGTGTTTTAACAATTGTTAAATCGTGGTCGTAAATAATAGTATTTAGCGTGAGATACGTTCTTACATTTTTAGCTTTACACCTATTGGAAATTTCTTGTAAATCATCTAAAGTAAAATTTATAGATGCCCTTGCTCGCATATTTAATTGCTCTACGCCAAAATATATAGAATCTGCCCCATTATCTAATGCAGCCTGCAACGATTCAAAATTTCCAGCAGGAGCCATTAATTCAATTTTTCCGGTAGTAGTCATTCATTTTGATTTTTGGCAAAATTACATGTTTTCTTATAACTATTGATATTTCAGCACAATAATTAGATGCAATTTTAACTTTAGGAACTAAAGGGTTTTTGAATTATGAATCCTTGTCTTGTTAAATTTATTAATATCTATGTGATATAAATTACTTGAAGGGTAATAAGAATAAATATTTCTTTCAAAGCCTCCAAGTATATATAATTTATTGTTTGAATAATACAATTCTGGGCTTTTAACGGATAAATCAATTAAATATTCATTTAATTCTTTTGTTAAAACATTGTACGTACTTATTTTTCCATTATCATAAAAATAAATAATAGTATTGTTGTGTGTAATAGCTGGTTTGGCAACTCCGTAAAAAAGTTCTCCCTCTTTTTTCCATTTTTGAGTTAATAAATCAAAAGATTCAATACTTACTAAAGGTTTTTTATTAAAACCTCCTAATATGTATATTTTATCCTCAATTAAAACTCCGCTCAACTCTTTGGCTACCGGCATATTTCCCAATTCAAACCATTTACCCGTCTTTAAATTGTATAAATGAACTTTATTTGAATATTCTTTAAACCCATTTTTTTTCATTTTAATAGAGCCTCCCAAAACAATTATATTGTCTTTATAAGTAAATGAAGCAAAATTAACTGCTTGATGAGGGTTTGTATTATCAATAACTATATTTTCAGTATCTAAATCAAATACTTCAATTTTATCATCTAAATATTCATATCTCTTACCTTTTGATAACCTTTTACCTCCTAAAATATATATTTTATTGTTGTACAAGTTTAAATTATGATAGGCTCTTTTGCTAAATTTTAAATCTGATTTTTCCCATTTATCACTTGTAATATTGTATAGCTGTAAATCACTACTATATTTATTCATTGCAAAAGATGCATACCTGCCTGCTATATCTAAAAAATCACCAAAATCATTTATATCAGGATAATACTCAAGAGTTTTTTTAAATACATCTTCACTAACTGAAACATCACCACCAACAACATAAATTTCTCCACTCTTAAGTAGCGAACCAAATGAATGCACTCCACTTTTCATTGAAGAAAGTTTTTTGTAACTAATGTATTTTTTTAAATTTCTTTTTTGATAAATTTTAACCTCTTCTAACTTCTTTAAATCAGTAATTAGACGAACCGAATAGTTTTTTTTCTTTTGAACATAGGGTACTTCTAATGTTTCATACGTCATATGTGAAAATTGAATAATATCCTCTTTTATAATTTTATATGGAAATTTTATATAATAATTTCCTTTTTCATTTGTTGAAGCCCCCCTATTAATCCCTTTCATAAACACATGAACACCTTCTATTGGTTTATTGGTGTTGGCATCCAAAACTCTTCCTTCAATGTATTGAGAAAATGACAGAAATGTTGAAAGAAAAAAAATTAAAAATAGTGTAAGCGTTTTCATAAGTTATTTTATAAGTACTCTGTCAAAAATTATACCTATTTAGTTTTTTATAAAGTAATTATTTTAGAATTAAATTTTAACAAAAAAATATTCATTTGTTAATTTAAACTAATTACTGCTTCAAGTTCAGTTTTTTTTATAAAATTTGTAGTCAAATTAAACTTTTAAAATTAAAAAAGGATGAAAGTAGCTGTTGTAGGTGCTACCGGAATGGTAGGAAACATTATGTTGAAAGTGCTAGAGGAAAGAAATTTTCCATATACTGAATTAATACTAGTAGCTTCTGAGCGTTCTGTTGGAAAACAAATTTTTTACAAGGGAATAAATTATACAGTTGTTGGAATGCAAGAGGCTGTTGATCAAACTCCTGATATTGCAATCTTTTCTGCTGGAGGAAGCACTTCTTTAGAGTGGGCTCCAAAATTTGCTGAAGTTGGAACAACTGTTATTGATAATTCTTCAGCTTGGAGAATGAACCCAAACAATAAGTTAATTGTTCCTGAAATTAATGCCAATGAATTAACAAAAGAAGATAAAATTATTGCCAATCCTAATTGTTCAACAATTCAATTGGTAATGGCTTTGGCACCGCTTCATAAAAAATATACCATTAAACGATTGGTTGTTTCAACTTACCAATCTATTACAGGGACTGGGGTAAAAGCTGTACAACAACTAGAAAATGAATATAAGGGTGTAAAAGGCGAAATGGCTTATCATTATCCTATTCATAAAAATGCCATTCCTCATTGTGATGTTTTTGAAGAAAATGGTTACACCAAAGAGGAAATGAAATTAGTTAGGGAACCACAAAAAATATTAAATGATAGAAGCATTGCTATTACTGCAACTGCAGTAAGAATTCCTGTTGTTGGAGGTCACAGTGAAAGTGTAAATATAGAATTTGAGAATTTCTTTAATGAAGCTGATGTTCGTAAATTATTAAACGAAACTTCAGGAATAACCGTACAAGATAATTTAGACACCAATACCTATCCAATGCCTATTTATGCCGAAGGGAAAGATGCTGTTTTTGTAGGGCGTATTCGTAGGGATGAATCTCAACCTAACACTTTAAACATGTGGATTGTTTCAGATAACTTACGTAAAGGAGCTGCAACTAATGCGGTACAAATTGCAGAATATTTAATTGAAAACAAATTGGTATAGGTAAGTTAAACTTTTAACAAAAATAAAGAGGCTGTCTAAAAAGTGTCATTCTGAATGTAAATGAAGAATCTTCTTAAAATTATATATCTGTATATCAAGATATTGATATTTTTCACTTTATTCAAAATGACAAGTATAATTACTTTTTAGACAACCTCTTTTATTTCGAGGTTTCTTAGAGTTACTTTGAAACCTTTAATACATCTTTAAATATTTGCTCTAATTGATGTTTAGGAAGTGCTCCTTGAGCCATTTGAGGCTCACCATCTTTTGGAACAAACAAAATAGAAGGAATACTTCTAATACCAAATGCCGCAGCCAATTCCTGCTCAGCTTCTGTATCTACCTTGTAAATATTGATTTTACCCTTATAAGTTTCACTTAATTCTTCTAAAACTGGAGCAACCATTTTACACGGTCCACACCAATCTGCATAAAAATCAATAACACAAGGTATATCCCCTTCAAATTTCCACTCTTTATTTTTTTCGAAATTAAAAACCTTTTCTAAAAAAGTTTTTTTAGTTAATAATTCTGTCATTATTTTTAAATTTATTTTTATAATTATAGCAATTTTAATGCCATTTTTTTAGACGACAAAGTGACATAAAAACTTACAATCGTATAGTAACTTAAGTTACATCTATAAATAAATTTGTACTTTAACAACTCATTTTAAATCAATTAATAAATTTTAACTAAAAAACTTTTAATTATGAATTCAAAATTAACAATGGTATTACGTATCATACTAGGATTGGCTCTAGTTGTATTTGGTGCTAACAAATTCTTTGGTTTTATACCAAATATGGAAATGCCTGCTGCTGCAGGAAATTTAATGAGCGCTATGATGGAATCTGGCTATATGCTCAAATTAGTTGGAGTTACTGAAATTATTGTAGGGTTATTACTTCTAATTAAAAAGTGGGTTCCTTTTGCTTTAATAGTTTTAGCGCCAATTTCTCTAAATATGATCTTTTTCCATATTTTCTTAGCTCCTGCTGGGATGGCTCCTGCCGTAATTGTTGCTATTATTAATATCTTATTAATTTATGATAATTGGGGTAAATTGAAGATTTTATTTTAAGAACGTGTGTTCAACGTAACAATCTAGTTTAACTACTGATAATCAATATTTTAAATGTAAAATACTAATGTCATCTTGAGCGCAGTCGAAAGGTTTTTAAATAGGTTTCGACTGTGCTACCATTGACGTCTTTTATATTTCGTTGTTTTTCAATATTTTAAGAATTAACTAAAACAACTTCTAACCCAAGTTCTTTAGCCATTCTAGAGACTGAACGTTTTTTGTTTGCTAACTCTTTTTTGAAAATCATACTCAAACACAGGTATTAAAACACTATTCTTATTACGATTATTTTGCAATTTGGTAGATTTACCACTAATTTACGTCATATCAACCGCTTGAGAAAATTTTGGTCTCAGGTCTCAACCTGACAAAGTGCTGATAATCAATGTAATTTTCTTTAGTATATACATTTTTTAAGTCGAACTCACGTTAATAAATAATTTTAGACGAAAGGTATTCTGTATTTAGAATGCTTTTCGTCTCTATTGCACACTTATAAAATATTTAAAATCTTAGCTTTATTAAAAGAAATTGAATCTCCAACTTTTTTACCTAATAGCTGCTGTCCAATAGGTGAGTTTGTTGAAATGGCGTAATACGTTTTATTTTCTATAATAATTTTCCCGGCACTTATTGCTAAAAAATAATTCAATTTATTTGTAAAAATTAAACTTCCTAAACAACTAAAACCTGTACTATTTTCAAAAGTTATTTTATTTAAAACTTTCTTCATTTCAATAACGCCCGTTAGTTGTTGGCCTGCTTTTTCCATTTCTAACTGTAACATCGCTCTTCCTGTTTCATGCTTGTCACCTGCTGAACTCTTTGTTTCAGAAAATAATGCCTTTTTATAAGACTCAATACTGGCAGTTACTGTGTTGTATTTTTCTTCTACAAAAAAAGCACAAGCTTTATATAGTTTCTCTTTTATCGCTAAATAATCAATCATAATTCAAGCGTAAAAATAACTCAATAAATTTTCATGAAAAATTTAAACCCCAATATAAACTGCAACCACAATAGCTATAGCTCCAACACCTAATATTACTAACGTAAATTTAAAAATGAACTTAAACCACTTGTCAAAAGGTATTCCTGCAATGGCTATAATTGCCATTAAAGCACCTTGTGTTGGGTAAATTAAATCTGTCATAACAGCACCATATTGGTAGGCTAATACGCAAACCTGACGAGAGATACCTATTAAATCAGATAGTGGTGCTAAAATTGGCATCGTTAAAATGGCCTGACCTGAATAACTTGAAACTGGGAAATGCAATACCGATTGAGAAATCATCATAGAAATAGCCGCTAAGCTTTTTGGTAAATAGTGCATAGGTTTAAACAAACCATATATAATTGAATCTATAATCATTCCTTGCTTTAAAATAATTGAAATACTACTAGCAAAACCAACAATCATAGCTGCAAAAACTAATTCTTTAAAACCTTCAATATAGGTTTCAATAGTGCCATTCATTCCTAGCTTTCCAATTAAACCAACTAGTATTCCAAGCGCAAAAAATTCAGCAGACATTTCATTAAATCCCCAATTATATTTCATCATTCCAATAATTAAAACAACAAAAGCTACTCCTACCAATGTTAAAATAAGAATACTTCGGATACTCACTTTTTCAACCAACTCATTCTTTTCTAGAAGCTTTTCAATTTTGTTTTTATTTGCATATCTAATAATCATAAACATCCAAACTACAAATGCTATGAACATAATTATTAATCTAAATTTACTTCCTGAAAGAAACTCTAAACCGGTTTCTTTTTGAGCAATTACAACCGCAAATGGATTAATTGGACTAAAAGAAGCACCTAAAATAGCCGATCCAAAACTTATTGCTATAGCAACAAAAGCATTATAACCTAAACGTGAGGTTAAATAAAGTAAAACAGGCATCATTGCTATTATTTCTTCTTGTAAACCCATAAGTGCGCCTCCAATTAAAAAAATTAAAGAGACTAATATTAATACAACTTCTTCTTTACCATTGAGTTTTATTGTTAAATATGTAATCCCTTCTTTTAGCGCACCTGTTTTTTCAATCACATAAAAACAGCCTCCAATTAAAAGAATTAACGCAATTAAATCAGCTCTATCTACTATTCCTTCAGGAATAGATAACATTGTTTTTAAAATAGAAACTGGTGCTGCTTCAACTAATTTATAGGAATTAGGAACAACTGTTACCTGATTAGTTTCTAGATTGGTAGTTCTTTCGTATTGACCTTGTGGAATTATGTAGGTTAAAATTGTAGAAAGAAAAATAAACCCAATCATAATGACTAGCGCATTCGGGAATTTTTTCATGTGTTTAGTTAGTTAGTATTCTGTAAGGTAATAAAAAAAATATAACCTAAAGGTTCTTAGGTAATTATACAAGATAATCTTAATTTTGAAGCTTATTTTAGAAATGTGAATTTTACAGGAAAACGCTACCAAGATTATTCCTCTTTTATCAAATTAACATTTGGAGAGAGAGCTCAAAAAATAGCTTTAGATATTGGCTTTTCTTGTCCGAACAGAGATGGAACTAAAGGTTATGGTGGCTGTACTTATTGTAATAACAACACTTTTAACCCCGGTTATTGTGAACCAACAAAATCTATAAGTCAACAGTTACAAGAAGGTATTTCTTTTTTTAGTAAAAAATACAAAACTCAGAAATATTTAGCTTATTTTCAAGCATATACAAATACGTATGCCGATTTTGAATCACTTAAACAACTGTATGATGAAGCATTAAATGTTAAGGGAGTTATAGGATTGGTTATTGGAACCCGACCTGATTGTATTTCAAACGAAATTATTGATTATTTATCTTTTTTATCAAAAAAATACTTTATTTCTCTAGAGTTTGGCGTAGAAAGTACCAATGAAAAAACGTTGAAAAATGTAAATAGGTGTCATACTTTTGAAGAAACCAAAATAGCTTTTGAATTGTGTAAAAACAAAGGATTTTATTTAGGTGCACATTTAATTATTGGCTTGCCTGGTGAAAATAAAGTAGCCTTAATGAATCATGCTTTTGAAATTTCAAAATTACCTATTAATACGCTAAAATTACATCATTTACAAATTGTAAAAAATTCGGTGATGGCTATTCAATACAAGCGAAATTCTGAAAAATTTAAGTTATTTTCTTCAGAAGAATATATAGATTTTATAACCAATTTTATTGGTTTTTTACGCCCTGATATTGTTATTGAACGTTTTATAAGTGAAGCACCTAAAGATTTGCTAATTGCACCTAATTGGGGAGGATTAAAGAACTTTGAAATAGTTGCTAAAATTGATAAAAAACTAATAGAAAAAAAGACTTGGCAAGGAAAATTTTATAAAAATAAGTTGTAAGTTAGCTTATGGTTTATAAAACTATCAAACATATTTCCGAAATGCCTTGGGTTTTTATTCCGGGTTTATAGTTTTACCTAATTTCTTTTTAAGAATTTCAATATTCTTCTTTATAATTAAATTTCATTCACTTTAAAAAATAACATTAAATGCATACCATTATTGTACTTGGCGCTGGCATGGTTGGAAGAACTATTGCTATTGATTTAACAAATAAACACAATGTTACCTTGGCTGATTTTAGCCAAGAAGCACTTCAATCTTCAAAAAATAAATGTAATCTACTTACAACTTTAGAATTAGATGTAACCCAAAAAGAAAAACTTAAACAAACTTTACAACCTTTTGATTTTGTTGTTTGTGCAGTTCCTGGGTTTTTAGGTTTTGAAACGCTCAAAGCTATTATTGAAGCCAAAAAAAATGTAGTTGATATTTCCTTTTTTCCTGAAAACTCTTTAGAATTAAATGATTTAGCTAAAAGAAATAATGTTACAGCCATTGTAGATTGTGGGGTTGCACCTGGTATGGATAATATTATTTTAGGGTATTACAACGAGAAATTAAAACTAACAGATTTTGAATGTTTGGTTGGTGGATTGCCTAAAGTTAAAAAATGGCCTTTCAATTATAAAGCTCCTTTTTCACCTATCGATGTTATTGAAGAATATACACGTCCAGCTCGCTACGTAGAAAATGGAAACGTTGTTGTTAAAGATGCTTTGACAGATGTTGAATTGGTAGAATTTGAAAATATTGGTACTCTCGAATCTTTTAATTCTGACGGTTTACGTTCTATTATTTATACCATGCCACATATTAAAAACATGAAAGAAAAAACCTTGAGATATCCGGGGCATGTTGAATATATAAAAGTGTTAAAAGAAAGTGGTTTTTTTAATGAAAAAACAATCAATATTAATGGTCTTGAGGTTTCTCCACTTGATTTTACTTCAAAAATTTTATTTAACGAGTGGAAGTTAGGTGAAACTGAAAATGAGCTTACTGTAATGAGAGTTACTGTAAAAGGTAAAAATAAAAATGGTGCAATTGAAGAAATTACTTATAATTTATTAGATACCTATTGTGAAGAAACCAAAACATCTTCTATGGCGCGTTGTACTGGTTATACTGCTGCAGCTGCAACAAATCTATTTTTAGAAGGCTTATTTAAAGAAAAAGGTGTATTTCCTCCTGAATTAGTTGGTAAATATGAAGAATGTTTTTATTATTTTTTAAATTATTTAGCCCAACGAAACGTAATTTACACTAAAACTCAAATTTAAGTTGTACAAAAACAGGTTTTTCAGGTTTCTTTTTTGATTGCGTGTTTAAGTTTGTAACTGAAATACCTAGTAGCCGAACTGAATTTTTTACTTTTTCTTGAAATAGTAATTCTTTAACTATCTCTAGAATAAGCGTTTTTTCTTTCACAAAATAAGGTATTGTTTTACTACGTGTTTGTGTTTTAAAATCGCTGTATTTAATTTTTAATGTAATTGTTTTTCCTGATACTTTTGAACGAATTAAACGTTGTTCTAATTCTTCTGAAATTTTTTCTAGTTTTTCCAGCATAAAAATTTCAGAGGTTAAATTTTTTGCAAAAGTATGCTCTGCTGCAACAGATTTTCTTATTCTGTTAGGTTTTACTTCACTGTAATGAATTCCTCTAACAATATTGTAATAATGTATTCCTGAGTTTTTAAAATGTAGCTTTAAAAACATTGCTGTTTTAGCTTTTAAATCTTTCCCATTAAATATCCCTAAACTGTACATTTTTGAAGCGGTTACTTTTCCTATTCCAAAGAATTTTTCAATAGGTAATTCTTCTAAAAATGATAATACTTCTTCAGGTGGAATTGTTTTTTGTCCGTTTGGCTTATTAATATCTGAAGCTATTTTAGCTACAAATTTGCTATTTGAAATTCCTGCGGAAGCATTCAAGTGCAATTCATCAAAAATTCGTTGTCTAATTTCTTTAGCTATTAAACTTGCTGATGGATTTCCTTTTTTATTAACTGTTACATCTAAATAAGCTTCATCTAATGAAAGAGGCTCTACCAAATCGGTATAATCATAAAATATTGCTCTAATTTTTTGAGAAATTTCTTTGTAACGCTCAAATCTAGGTTTTACAAAAATTAAATGCGGACAATTTTTTTTAGCCTGCTTACCACTCATAGCAGATCGAACCTTAAATTTACGTGCTTCGTAACTGGCAGCTGCAACAACACCTCGCTCACCACCTCCTCCAACTGCAACTGGTTTGCCTCTCAATTCTGGGTTATCTAATTGCTCTATAGACGCATAAAATGCATCCATATCTACATGGATAATTTTTTTATGATGTACGTTTGAATCCACACTTTAAACATACAAAAAAAGCTACCAATAGGCAGCTTTTTTGTTAAATTCTATTATAAAAAGTTATACAATACCTTGATCTAACATAGCATCAGCAACTTTAATAAAACCAGCAATATTTGCTCCTTTCACATAATTAACATAGCCATCTTCTTCTGTTCCATATTTTTCACAAGCAATATGTATGGAAGACATTATTTGATGTAATTTAGCATCAACCTCATCTTTAGTCCAATTAAGTTTCATAGCATTTTGAGACATTTCCAGTCCAGAAACTCCAACTCCTCCCGCATTTGCTGCTTTACCTGGTGCAAAAGGTAATTTATTTTTAAGGAATAAATCAATAGCCTCAGGTGTACATCCCATATTTGATACTTCAATAATATATTTTACACCATTAGATACTAATTGTTTTGCATCATCTCCATTTAATTCATTTTGAATGGCTGAAGGCATTGCAATATCACAAGGCACTTCCCATGGTTTTTTACCAGGAATAAATTTAGCTTCTGGAAATTCTTCAACATATGGTGAAACAATATCGTTATTTGAAGCTCTTAAAGCTAGTAAATAATCTATTTTTTCTTCATCTAATCCTTTTTCATCATACACATAACCATCCGGTCCTGATATAGTTATAACTTTACCTCCTAATTCTGTGACCTTTAGAGCTACACCCCAGGTAACATTTCCAAATCCTGAAAGACAAACTGTTTTTCCTTTAAAAGAATCATTTTGAGTTTTTAACATTTCATTGGTAAAGTAAGTAGCTCCATAACCTGTAGCTTCAGGTCTAACTAAACTTCCTCCCCAATTTAATCCTTTTCCTGTTAAAACTCCTGCATTTTCATGTTGTAGTTTTTTATACATACCATACATAAAACCTATTTCTCTACCTCCAGTTCCAATATCTCCAGCAGGTACATCAGTACTTGGGCCAATAATACGCCATAATTCTAACATAAACGCTTGGCAAAAACGCATAATTTCAGCGTCTGATTTTCCTTTTGGATTAAAATCTGAACCTCCTTTACCACCACCCATAGGTAACGTAGTAAGGGCGTTTTTAAAAATTTGTTCAAAGCCTAAAAACTTTAAAATACTTAAATTTACACTTGGGTGTAATCGAATTCCTCCTTTATATGGTCCAATAGCATTGTTAAATTGAACTCTGTATCCTAAATTAACCTGAACATTTCCTTCATCATCTACCCAAGAAACTCTAAAAGTTAAAATACGGTCAGGTTCAACCAATCTCTCAATTATTTTTGCCGATTCATACTGTGGGTTTTCATTGTAAATTGTTTCAATAGACTCTAATACTTCATGCACTGCTTGTAAGTATTCTTTTTCACCCGGATGCTTTGTTTCCAAGTTTGTTAATATCTCTTGTACATTCATAATTTTATTGTTAATACCTATTAAAAATTGTATAATTTAAATTTTAAGCAAAAATACTTTTATTTATTACAATTTTTGTAAAATAACTCAATAATTTTATTGATTTGCTACTTTTATTACGCCTTCGAATATTTGTATATACTTACGTGAAAATTAAAATTTTACATAAATCCGTCTGGAGGTAATTCGTCAATTGATTCCTCCAACGATTCTTGAGTTACTTTTAGTTTAAAACCTTCTTTATAAATTGCTGCTTTATTACTTTTTCCTTCAATAATTATGCATAAAGGCTTTTTAAATTTAATGTGCCTTAAGTAAGTATCTTCATAAACTGCTTCTTGTTTGTTTAAATACTCTAAATCAAAAAAACCATCATTTATAAATGGGTTTATGGTTAAATAGCCCACTTTAAATGATGTTAGGTTTTGAAAAAAATGTGTTCCTTGACTGGGATCAATTCTAAAATTATTTAACCCTGATTCAACTATTACTTTTGCAGCAGAAATTTGAGGCCAAATAACTGGTATTCCAAGCCATGGATCACTTGAACCCCACCTTCCTGGACCAACCAAAATATATTGCTTTTGATTTTCTGCAAATTTTTTGTTGATTTGTTCAACTGCTGTAGCAATTTCTCTTGTATTTGCTGGATTGAATGTTTCTGGTTTTACATATACAAAATCGTATATATAATCGTATTTCCCATTTCCTAAAGCAGATTCTGAATAAATTATAGTATCTTTTTCATTGAAATCATCGGGTAATTTAGTCATACTTTCATTTGTTTCAACAATTGGTCTTATTTGTAAGAAACTAAATTCTTTAGGGGTTCCTTTTGGAACATCCAAATTTATAGCGAATTCCATTTCTATTGGATTTCTCATTTCTCGTTGACTAATACGCAATAGATCTTGTAAAATTTCTGGTAATGGGAATGTATTGTATTTTAAAATATTGTCAAAAGTAATCACTCGAATTCCATCATGTAAAACACCTGGACGAATTACATTATTTTGTAAATCATAGGTTGAAGCAACAAATTTTAAGGATCCGTGCTTTTCTGCTCTACGGATAGAAATTTTCTTTTTATTGATAGCTTCGCTTGTTGAAACTTTATAACTTTCAGGGTTCATATCCAATCCGTATAAATACTGTTGTGTATCTCTTTGCGTTGAACCTGGAGAAGATAGTTGCAATACTTTTTTAGGGTGATATGGTGAAAATCGTAATGTTTTTCCTCCACCCACAATTATTTCTCCTAAACCTAGTGCTATATTTGCTATACCTTCATTTGGTTTTTCATTTCCAATTGGATAAAAATTTATAGAACGTGCTACACCAGAAATATTTGGATAATAAACATCTGCATATTGTTTTCCTGTAACTTCTTGCAAAATTACCGCCATTTTAGCTTCCTCAATGGTATGTGAAGTAGCTTTTAAATAAACTTTACTATTTATAAAAAAAGAAGAAGCCATAACTGATTTAACAGCATTTGAAACCATTTCTACCATTTTAATAATTTCTGTATTAGGTAGCATATACGTTGAAAATATACCAGCAAAAGGTTGATAATGAGAGTCTTCCAACACACTTGAAGATCGAATAGCGATGGGATATTTTGTAACTTTTAAAAAAGCTTCAATATCTTCTAATACCCATTTTGGTAATGGTTTTGATATAAATTTTTCTAAAATTTCATCATCATTATTACACTTAGCAACAAAATGAATTAGTTTGTGTTTTTCAATAAATTCATCAAAAACTTCTGTACTTAAAACTACCGTTCTTGGAATAGAAATGTTTACATCTTTATACTTTTTACTTAATGTATGCCTTTTTAAAAAAGAGTCAATAAAGGCTAGCCCTCTTCCTTTACCTCCTAGCGCTCCATCTCCAATTCTAGAAAACCCTAAATATTCATCATACCTGTTTTTATCAAATTTTGAAATTATACCTCTAGCTCTAAAACTTTTGTATGCCTTGATAGCTTTAATTAAAAAATCTCTAATTTGTTCAGGGTCTTCAAAATCATTAAGTTCAACTTTACTAAATAAATTTGCCAAAGGAAAAAGTGCTCTAGATTTTAACCATTTCGAATATTGGCTTCGTTCAGCATGGTAAACAATTGCTTCAGGGGTTACTGTTGCAAGTGCTTTTTGAAAAGCTGATAAATCTTTTACCGTTGCTATTACTTTTTTTTGAACAGGATCCCAAAATTCAAAATCACCAAATAAAAAATAGTGATTGATGTAATTTTTAATTTCTTCTTCTAAAGCATCCGTATGTTTGTATAAAAATTTACCTTTTAGTTTTAATGCAAGTTTTTCATTGTTACTATCAGATGATTGAATCAAAAAAGGAAAATAGCGTTTAAACCCTCGTACGTATTTTAAAAATTTAAAACCTGCCTTAGGATCTCTTTTACCTCCTCTAAAATAAGAAACATCTGAAATTACACCTAATAAGTTGTTTTTATACTTCTTAAACAAGCTGAGTCCTTCTTCGTAATTAGTTGCCAATAATATTTTTGGTCGACCACGCATTAACATCATTCTACGGTGCTCATTTAGTCCTTCGGACATAAATGCGGTAGTTTGATTTAAAAGTACTTTGTAAAATATTGGTAAATATTTAGAATAAAATTTCAATGAATCTTCTACTAATAAAATAGCTTTTACACCAATGTGTTCAATATCATTTTCTGCATTCATTCTATCCTCGGTTAGCTTAATAATGGCTAATATAATATCGGCATTTCCATTCCAATGAAACACATAGTCTATAGCTCCTGAACTCTCTTTATTCAACCTTTCTCTCAATTGAGTTGAATAATGGCTAATTGCTGCTATTGGAATGTTTGGGAAAACTTCTTTTATTAATTTTGATGTTTCAACAGTTTTAGCATTTCCAATATCTAACCAGGTGATAACCAAATCAATATTTTGGTTTTGCATCATTCTAATGGCTCTTTTTGCAGAGTTTGCATGTGCAAAACTTGGTGGATACCGTAAGTTTAAAGCTGTATATTCATTAAAAATTTGTTCATCAATTCTACCATCTTCTTCCAACATATAGTAATCATAGTTAGAGCAAACAATTAGAATTTTATGTATTCTATTTTGCATTAACTTGTCAAATGCAACTTCTTCAAATTGATACGATTTTAAATCGGGAATTGGATTCTTATTCATTTCTAAAAAGGCATTAAATTACCAATGCAAGATATTATTTTACTTATAAAATACAGTAAATTTAGCGAGATAAATTCTGATAAAAAAAGAGGATTGCTATTTACAACCCTCTTTAAATATAATTATAGGAATTAATTGTTATACAACACCATGTGCTAACATTGCATCGGCAACTTTAACAAATCCAGCTATATTAGCTCCTCTCACATAGTCTATATAACCGTTTTCGTTTTTTCCATATTTTGTGCAAGAGTCATGAATATCAGCCATAATTTTTTTAAGTCTTTTATCAACTTCTTCACGAGTCCAGTTAATACGTAAAGAATTTTGACTCATTTCTAATCCTGAAGTTGCAACACCACCAGCATTTGATGCTTTACCTGGTGCATATAAAATTTTAGCAGCCTGGAAAGTGTGAACTGCATCAGGTGTAGAAGGCATATTTGCACCTTCGCTTATAACATAACATCCATTACTTAATAATAATTTAGCATCCTCTCCGCTTACTTCATTTTGGGTGGCACATGGCATTGCCACGTCACACTTAACTCCCCAAGGCGTTTCTCCCGCAAAGAATGTTGCATTTGGATATTCTTTAACATATTCACTAATTCTTCCGCGCCTATTATTTTTAATATCCATTACAAATGCTAGTTTATCCTCATCTATACCTTCTTCATCATAAATATATCCTGATGAATCAGATAAAGTAACAACTTTAGCACCTAATTGAGTTGCTTTTTCACAAGCATATTGAGCAACATTACCAGAGCCCGAAACGGTAACTGTTTTACCTTTGATAGTGTCACCACGCGTTTCAAGCATACTTTGTGCAAAGTAAACAGTTCCATATCCTGTTGCTTCAGGGCGAATTAAAGAACCTCCCCAAGACATTCCTTTCCCTGTTAATACACCTGTAAATTCATTTCTTAATTTTTTATACATTCCAAATAAATAGCCTATCTCTCTACTACCAACTCCAATATCTCCTGCAGGAATATCGGTATTTGGCCCAATATGACGAAATAGTTCACTCATGAAACTTTGGCAAAATCGCATAATTTCAACATCTGATTTTCCTTTAGGATCAAAATCAGATCCACCTTTTCCACCACCCATTGGTAATGTAGTTAATGCATTTTTGTAAACCTGTTCAAAAGCTAAAAATTTAAGAATACTTAAATTTACCGTAGGGTGAAAACGTAAACCTCCTTTATATGGTCCAATAGCTGAATTCATTTCAATTCTATACCCTCTATTCACCACTATTTCTCCAGCATCGTTAATCCAAGGAACTCTGAACATTAATACTCTTTCAGGCTCTACCATTCTAGTTAAAATTTGCTTTCCGTTATAAATTTCATTACTAAGAATAAAAGGAACAACTGTTTCAGCCACTTCTTCTACCGCTTGCAAATACTCAGGTTCATGTGGATTTCGTTTCTTAACTAAATCCATAAATTTTTTTAATTCTAGTTTTGTTGTTTCCGGTTCCATAACTTCTGATTCCATAATTTAAAGGTCAATTTTATGTTTATAATGTATTTCCTATAAAATTAAAGTAATTTTTTAATAAAAACCATTAAAATTTAATTTTTTTATTATTAAAGTTTCCTTATTTACAACGTTTTCGATACGCTTTTTTCTATATATTCTCTGTACCTAATTTAAACACTGAGTTTGACTAAAAAAAAGGATATTAAGCAATTGTCTTTACAACCTTCTTTTCAAAATAAAATTGTTTAAATTTGCAATCTAATTTTATATGTAAATGTTAGATAAAGTAACGAAATTGATTGGTGAAGTAAATGCATTTAGTGCTACTACCAAAGATGAAATTGAAGTTTTTAGAATTAAATTCTTAGGTAAAAAAGGAATTTTAAATGATTTATTTGCTGAATTTAAAAATGTGGCTCCAAAAGAAAGAAAAGATTTTGGAGCGGCTCTAAATACGTTAAAAAATTTAGCTCAAGAAAAAGTAATACACTTAAAAGACCTTATAGAAATTAAAAATGATCAAAAGGGTATTTATGGGGATTTAACACGCCCTTCTGACCCTATTGAATTGGGATCTCGCCATCCAATATCATTGGTTCGAAATAAAATTATTGATGTTTTTTCTCGTATTGGTTTTACCGTTTCAGAAGGTCCTGAAATTGAAGACGATTGGCATAATTTTACAGCTCTTAACTTACCTGAATATCATCCAGCACGCGATATGCAGGACACATTTTTTATCGAAAAAAATCCTGATATCTTATTAAGAACCCATACGTCATCAGTTCAGGTGCGCTATATGGAAAATCACAAACCGCCTATTAGAACCATATCTCCCGGTCGCGTATTTAGAAATGAAGACATTTCGGCAAGAGCTCACTGTATTTTTCATCAGGTTGAAGGGTTGTATATTGATACTGATGTCTCTTTTGCTGACTTAAAACAAACCTTATTGTATTTTACAAAAGAAATGTTTGGAAAGTCAAAAATACGCTTACGCCCATCCTATTTTCCGTTTACAGAGCCAAGTGCTGAAGTAGATATTTATTGGGGCTTAGAAACTGAAACCGATTATAAAATCACCAAAGGAACTGGCTGGTTAGAAATTATGGGTTGCGGTATGGTTGACCCCAATGTTTTAAAAAACGCTAATATAGATCCTGACGTGTATTCTGGTTATGCTTTTGGAATGGGTATTGAACGAATTGCAATGTTATTATATCAAATTCCTGATATTAGGATGTTTTATGAAAATGATGTGAGGTTTTTAGAGCAATTTAAAGCTGTTTTATAAATATCATTTTTCACCTAACTTTTTATGAAGAAAGATATTCAAATCCCTAAAGTAACAGGTATTTTTATGGCTATTGTTAAAGAGTACAATAGCGAATTCCAATGTGATGATTGGAATGCTTATATTATTAATAATAAAAATGTTGCAATAGAGCTGGTATTAATTGTTTCTAAAGGATATGATAAAGCTAAGCGAATTGAAACAGCTATTTTGAGGCATAAAATTGAGAAACTTCCTGCTAAATCTTATGCAAAAGTTGAGCTATTGCTCAATGATGTAATAAAACTTTCCAATGTTTTTGATGTTACTTTTTTTGAAGAAAACATGATGTACGACAAAAAATTTTTATTTAAAAAAGGCTCTATTAAAGAAAGTGATTTGCATACCATTCCTTTACTAAACAGACGTGGTATTTTAATAAAATAAATACTTTAGTAATCATTTTTTGTCTTGTTTTAATAAATATTTATCTATTATTTCTACTATTGTTTTTTTATTAATAGGTTTTGAAATAAAATCATCACACCCTGCTAAAGATGCTTTTTCTATCTCATTAGGAGTTGAATAAGCCGTTTGAGCAATTATAGGTACCTCAGGCAAAAATTCTTTTATTTGTTTTGTCGCTTCATATCCGTTTAAAACAGGCATTTTTACATCCATTAAAACTAAATTAATCTCGGTATTATTTTTACATAAATCTACAGCTTCTTGTCCATTTTTTGCATGTAAAATAGTACACGGTAATTTTATTTTATCAATCAACACTATTTCTATAAATAAATAATTCACTTCTTCATCTTCGGCTACTAAAATAGTATATTTTGAGGGCTTTATTTTAACCACTGAAGTTGTTTCTTTTACCTTAATGCTTTTCTGTTGTTTAGCGGGTTTATAAGGTATAGAAACAATAAATGTAGACCCTACTCCCTTTTTAGATTGTACTGAAATTTCTCCTCCTAATAATTCTGTGTTTTCTTTAGCAATAGACAGCCCTAAACCTAGGCCTCCTGTTTTTTTTGATAGCTTATGTTCTCCCCGAGAAAAACGTTCAAAAATACGTTTTTTATTTTTTGAATCTATTCCCTCACCTGTATCTTTCACATAAATTTTTAATATCTCATTTTCTAAGTAATAACCAATCTCAATAAACCCTTTATTTGTGAATTTTAAAGCATTTTCTAGTAAATTACTTAAAATTTTAACCAATTTAGTTTTGTCAATAAGAATGGTGCTTTTTATATTTGAAAGCGTTTTATTAAGGTATAAGGGTGTATTATTTTCTTTCGCTTTAATATCAAAAACTGAAAATAACTCTAACAATACATCGTTTAAACAAACTTTAGTTTCAATTACTTTTACTTGTTTCGTTCCTAATTTTGAAATTTCTAAAATATCATCAATAATTTGTAATAGCTGTTTACTACTATTTTGAATTATGTTTATAAAATATTTTCTCTTTGCTTCTGTTATATTTTCTTCGGTTAGCATTTCAGAAAACCCAATAATACCATTCATTGGGGTTCTAATTTCATGAGACATATTGTTTAAAAACGCTGTTTTTAAACGGTTTCCTTCTTCTGCCTCTTTTTTTGCTTTTAATAGTTCTTGTTCTATTTGTTTTCTCTCTGTTATATCTTGAATTGTTCCTACAAAATTGGTGGGTTCTCCATCTTTATAGATTACTTCTCCTAACCCATGAATCCATTTCATTTTTTTTGTTTTTTTGGTTATAATTCTGTACTCCAAATCAAATTTTTCGCCTTTTTTAATACAGTTTTCTAATACTTTTTGATTATTTTGAGCGTCATCAGGATGGGTAATTTCTCTCCAAACAGCAAATGTTTTTTCTCCCAAATTAAATTCTGTTATGGCATCAAAATTGTTTGATGTTTTGGCTAGCATTGTTTTTAAGTTCAAATTAAAGCTCCCTATTTTAGCTATTTTTTGTGCTTCTATTAAATTGCGTTCACTTTCTTTTAGGGTTAGCATTGTTTTTTTGCTTTCTGTAATATCTTCTTTGATACTTAAAAAGTTTATAATTTTGTTATCTGCATCTTTTATTGGAGTTATAGTTGCTTGCTCCCAAAAAACTTTTCCTTTTTTAGATTTATTACGAAAAACACCTTTCCAAGTGTTTCCACTTTTAATTACATGCCACATTTTAGCATAAAACGCTTTAGAATGATAGTTTGTTTTTAAAATTCTTAGGTTTTTACCTAGAACTTCTGTGGCTGTATAACCTGTAATCTCGGTAAATTTGGGATTGGTATATTCTATATTTCCTTCTATATCTGTAATCACAATTACACTAGCACTTTGATTAACGGCAACAGACAATTTTCTATTTTCTCTTTCTTTTTCTTCCGCTTTTTCTTTGGCAATTTTCAACTCTTCAAACTGTAAAATAATCTTATTTTTTATTTTAAAAAATGAAATTGTAGATATTATAATAATTATAACTATTAAAATATTAATAATCCCTAACAATATGTAACTGTTAGTTTCATATTTTTTTAGTTCTCGTTCGGTTCTTTTTTGATACATCACAAAAAAATCTTCGATAAGTTCCAATATCTTGGTTTTATCTTCTTGATATTTATCATCGAATATTATGGTGCGTGCTAAAAATAAATTAGGCGATTTTTTTACTGTAAAATTTCCTGTGCCATCATCAAAAAAACCATCAAAAGCATTGATTGCCCTTTTTTCTGTATACGATAAATTATTAATGTTTTGAAAACTTAACTTTAGTTTATCAACTTCTTCTTTTAAAAAATTAAATTTTGAAACGCTGTCCTTCCAGGAAATAATTCGTCCATTAGACCACGGTTTTTTCCCATTTAAAATATTTAAAACTTCCCAGTACTTTTTTTTCCAAATACTATCTCCCGTTAAAACATATGTTCTAGAATACTGCGTTAGATTATTAGAGTATTTCCTTAATTTACTCGCTATTGCGTATGATTTTAATTTGGCTTCGTTATGGTTTTTAACATGAGTTTTATTTTGAAATAATAAAAGTGTAAGAACACTCAATACAATTAACAATGTAATTAAGGCAACGTGAATTGTAGTGAATAATCTTTTTAAATTCATTATTTTTATAACTAAAATACCTTTCTATTTAGGAAAGTACTGCTAGATTTCTTTTAAAATAACTTTATTAATGATGTCAAAAAACTCTTTTTTATCTATTGGTTTTGAAATAAAATCTGTACAACCAGCTAAAAATGCTTTTTCTTTATCTTGTTCTGTTGAATATGCTGTTTGAGCAACAATAGGCACTATGACATTGAATTTTCGTATTTGCTCTGAAGCTTTAAAACCATTTAAAACAGGCATTTTTAAATCCATTAATACAAGATCAACTGTTGTATTATTTTTACAAAAATCAACGGCTTCTTTTCCGTTTTTTGCATGAAAAATGTTACAATTTAATTTCATAACATCCTTTAACATTGTCTCAAGGTACATATAATTTACTTCTTCGTCTTCAGCTATCAATATATTATACGTGTTTTTATTTTTTTCTGTTATCTCATTTTTAAAAACTGGTTTGTATGGAAGGGTAACTGTAAAAGTAGCTCCTTCCATTTTTTTAGATTGTACCGTGATTGTACCTCCCAATAACTCTGTGTTTTCTTTTGCAATGGAAAGCCCCAAACCTAAACCTCCTGTTTTTTTTGCCATTTCTTTTTCTGCCTGCGAAAAACGATCAAAAATTAATTGATGTTTTTCTGGGTTTATTCCAATTCCTGTATCTTTTACATAAATTTTTAATGTTTTATTTTCCATGTAATAACCTATCTCAATAAATCCCTTGTTGGTGAATTTTATAGCATTTTCTAGTAAATTACTTAATATTTTATTCAGTTTTGTTTTATCTGTAATTATAGTACTTTGCTTGTCTAAAAATTCTTTTTTAAGATATAATGGCGTTTTGTTTTCTTTTGCTTTGATATCAAAAATTGAAAATAAATCTAACAATAAATCATTCAAACAAACTTCTTCATTTATTACTTTCACTTGTTTTGTTCCTAATCTAGATATTTCTAAAATATCATCAATAACTTGCAAAAGTTGATTTCCACTATTTTGAATAATATTTACAAAGGTTTGTCTTTTTGAAGCATCTATATCTGGATCGTTCAGCATTTGTGTGAATCCTAAAATACCATTCATAGGTGTTCTTATTTCATGAGACATGTTATTTAAAAATTCTGTTTTTAAACGGTCACTTTCTTCTGCTTTTTCCTTTGCTTTTATCAATTCATTTTCTGCTTTTTTCAACGCTGTAATATTGATGATAGAAACTAAATTTTTCCCTTTATCATCAAGCATTGCAGATTTTACGATAACATGCAGTTTATCACCATTTTTATGAACTAATTGAGTTTCATTAAAAAACTCTTTTTCACCTGAAATAATTGATATTAGTTCTTTTTTTATTGTATTAAACGATACTTCATTATTTGTTTTTCTAATATGTGTTACCAATTCTTCAACATCTTTAACCCCTAATAACTCAAGTGTTGTTTTATTTACATTTAATATCTTAATTTTTGAAATACAATTAATTAAAAAATCTCGGTTTTCATTTAAATACACTTTTACATCTACACCTTCAGATTTCTTTTGGTTCAGTAATTTAATTACTTCTGAAAAATCTTGTTCCCACAATGAAACCGGACTTTTATCAAATAAATTTTTAAATTTATTTTTACTATCAATAAGCAAGTTATTTTTAATAGATAGTTCATCACTAAGTTTTCTTAATTCTTTATTTTTCTTTTCTAAATTATTATATGCTTTTTTAATATTAGAAATATCTGAAACCATTGCAAATGAGCCTGTTCTAATCTTTTTTTTATTAAAAATTGGAGAAGTTTTAAATAAACAAGCTAAGCTATTTCCATTCTTATGTTTTAACTCAATTTCATAGGTTGAAGATATTCCTGTATCCCTTAATTCAAGTTGTTTTTTAAATATTTTAGCATTTCTTTTATCTGAAAAATAAAAAATAGGCTTACCTAGAATTTCATTTTCTGAGTACCCTAGGATTTCACACATTTTAGGGTTTACTTCAATTGTTATACCTTTTGCATTAACCATCCAAAAACCTTCATTGGCTGTTTTCAAAATAGTGTTTAACTCCTCTTCACTTTTTTTAATTATTTCAAAAGCACTATTTAAACTTTCTTCTGCTTTTTTTCGCTCAGAAATATCTCTCCAAACACAATGTATAATTTCATTTCCAATATTATTAGAAATTGCAGTTAAAAGCACCTCAACAGGAAAATTATCTCTTGTGTTTTTTGTATGCATCCATTCAAATCTATGAGTTCCATGAGCTAAAGCCATTTGCATCATTTTATTTGCTTTTTTAATTGAATCTAATCCATCAGGTTGTTGTTTTGGAGATAATTTTGAAGGGTGTACGTTTAAAAATTCTTCTTTTGTATTATATCCAAGCATTTCAACTGTAGCTAGGTTACAATCAACAAAAATCCCGTTTTTAATAATTAAAATGGCATCACCAGATTTTTCATACAATTCTCTAAATTTTTTCTCACTTTCTTTTATTTTATTTGTAGCTTCTATTAGTTTTTGTTCATCTATTTTACGACTGGTAATGTCTTCTTTAACAGCTAAATAATTTATAATTTCTCCGTCGTCGTTTTTTATAGGTGTAATGGTTACTTTCTCCCAAAATAAAGTTCCATCTTTAGATTTATTTCGAAACTCACCTGTCCATATCTTTCCTGCCGTAATAGTTTCCCACATTTTTTTGTAATATGATTTAGGTTGTAATCCTGAGTTTAAAATTCTTGGATTTTGCCCTAACACCTCTTTGGTGGTATAACCTGAAAGTTCTGTAAATTTCGGATTGGTATATTCTATATTACCTTCGGTATCAGTAATAACAATTGTATTTGCACTTTGTTCAACCGCTGTAAATAATTTTAAATATTCTTTTTCAGATTCTTTACGTGCTGTTATATCTCTAAATGCTGTAACTCTAAGTGTTTCTTTATTAGTAACACTAATGTTTCTAGCTTCAACTTCAATTGGAAAAATAGAGCCATCTTTTCGTATCCCTTCTATTTCATACGCTTGTGTGTATAGACTGATTCTGTTTTTTAAAATGGTTTTATGGTATTTTTTAGGATAAATAATTTGTGTAATGTCTTTCCCGTATATTTCTTTAAGGTTGTATCCAAATATTTTTTCAAACGAAAGGTTTGTGTCAATAACAACACCGTTTTTATGTATTAAAATTCCTTCAAAAGTAAGATCTGATAATTTTTTAAATTTTTCTTCACTTTTTTTAAGTGTGTCTTCTAGTTGTTTATGTATTGTTATATCGCTAAGTTCAGTTACTCGAACATTTCTTCCTTTATACAACATCATTTTTGCTTGTATTTTAGCTGGAAATGTTGTTCCGTTTTTTCTCAAAGCCATAACTTCGTATGGTTCTTCATTTCCTGAAAGCATTTTGCTCATCACAATCTTTCTATCTTCAGGGACAACCCATTCTGTTCCTAATCTTCCTATGGCTTCTTTATTGGTGTAGCCAAACATTTTTTGTGCTGTACTATTTTGATCTATGCAAATGCCATTTTCTGAAATAAAAATGGCATTAAATGAAGCTTCGGATAAACCTCTATAACGTTCTTCAGAATCTCGTTGTTTGGTAATATCCAAAACAGTTCCTGTGGAGCAAACTGGTTCTCCTTTGGTATTGTAATCTGTTTTGCATTTTTCAAGAAGGTACTTTATTTCTCCCGTGTCTAATAATATTCTGTGTTCTATTTTGTAAGGTGCTTTATTTTTTAGGGAAGATAGGTAAGCTTCATTTACCTTATCCCTATCTTCTGGGTGTACTTTTTCTAAAAAATCAGTATAAGTAGGGCTAAATTCTTGAGGTTTAAAACCAAAAATCCTATAAATTTCATCTGACCAAGTTAATTTATTGGTTGTAATATCTAATTTCCAATACCCTAATTTTGCTATTTTTTGTGCATCTTTTAAATTATTTTCACTCTCTCTAATTTTTTTATTTGATAATTCTAAATCTTTTATTTGAAGTTTTAATTTATTTTTACAAAGTTGTTTTTCCATAACTTGCACCACTTTTATTGCTACAATTTGTAAAACTATTTCAAGGATTTTGGTGTCTTTTATTTCTTTATCGTCTAATATCGCTATTAAACCAATTGGTTCACCTATTGAACTCCAAAGTGGAATACCAATATAACTCTCCACATTGAGTTGTTTTAATAACTTGTCTTTAAGGAAAATGTTCTGGATATTCTTAGGGTAAATACAAATTTTGTTGTCAACTACATTTTCGCATGGTGTGTGTGCTAGTTTGTAAGTTATATTTGGTAATAAACCTCCTTTACCATAAAATGCAATTGTTTTTACTATGTTTGGCTCCTGTTTTGAATACTCATTAATTAAGACATAATTTACATTAAATGCCTCACTTAAATGCTTAGCAACTTGCTTTAAAAATTCAGATCCTTTTTCTTCGTAACTTTTTTTTGTAATGTATTTTAAGGTGTTTTTTATAAGGTTTAATGGCTTTTTCATACTTTTAAATTTGAGTATTCTATTTGGTAATAACCATTTAAAATTATTTTTAAAATACAAACTTCTGTATTTTCTTAATAGTTGTTTTTTAATACAAATACTTAAAAATAACTTCAATAAATACAACCTACGAATTTAAAGAATGTAATTTATTGATATTATGATATTTATCACTATATGCAACTACAGGTTTTAAAGGTTTTATAAATTTATTTCAATTCAAAATAATAAATATTATCTGTACTATTAAACCTAAACGAAGTTAGGTAACCACTTTTTTTAGAATTAAATAAGACACCTAATTCATCAAATTCAGAATTAAAGTTGTTTGCCTTTTGTGGAATACCCCATTTTCCATTTATTCTTTTAATTTTATAAATATTAAAATCGCCTTCTTCTCTATACACCTTATCTACAACAACTTCACCTTTCTCATTTGTAATATAATCAATTTTATTGATTTTTACATCAAGTATATCTTGGATTCAAGGTTCTAACGCAACAAAGCGTTATTAATATTTAGTTAAACATTACTCAAATATACGAGTTTATTTTTATTTTTAATTCGTGGCATTGTTGAAATAGAATAACGCTCCTTAGGTCGT
>JAKIVA010000027.1 GCA_021647265.1 Lutibacter sp. | reverse complement strand
AAGTATGAGCAGAAAGGGGAATTGTTGGGATAATGCAGTAGCTGAAAGTTTTTTTAAAACCATTAAATATGAATGGCTTAATAGATTTAAGTATACTTCATATAATCAATTATACCAATCTATTGAGGAATATTTAATCTGGTATAATACAGAAAGATTACATTCTAGTTTAGGTTACTGTACTCCTCTAGAAATAGAATTAAAACTAAAAGGAATTATTAACAAAGCTGCTTAAATTAAAATTGTACCAAATTTACTAGGTAGTCCATTATGTTGTTCTCAAGTAATGCTTCTAAAAATGGCCTATTAGCTATTTTTCCATGTTTTACTTTTAAAACCAATTTCTTTTGATTAACGGAATCTCCGTATGTGTACAATCTATTCTCCCTCCATATTCGATTAAATTTTGATTTTCTTATTTCAACATTATTTTCATCAAAATATTTTATTTTTTTCTTTCCTATTTTGGTAGAAGAACAAGAATATATTAATATTCCTAATAAAGATAAAAGTAAGGCGTTTTTCATATGTTACACAACGGGCTTTTATAAGATTTGTGCGACTGGAAAATCGGAAATTTTTCCGTTGTAGCAAATCGGTTTGTTAAATGTTTGTCATTTCGTACTAAATCCAAATTTAAGCATAAATTTTATGAGTTGTTGTGCGTAGGCTTTTTGTCTGTTTAATTTATTTCCTACTATTCTTTCTAACACACTTTGTTTAAATTCAAACCAATCTTTTCTGAATTCAGAATTGTCTATTACATACTTAAAATTCTGAAATGGTTTTTTACTCGCTAAAACATTTTCCAATTCAGATTGTAGTTTTTGGTCAGTCAATTGCTCAACAAATCGCTCCATAATTTTAAACGACTCAAAACTTTCCAAAACCTCAAATTTAATTAAATCCGCCTTTTGTTTTTCTACTCTAGTTAAATCTGCCTGAAATACCTCTTTAAATTCAGTTTCGTCTGCTATTTGCGAAAAATTTGGGATTGCTATAATTTCATTATTTTTTAAATTGTAATAGCAATCGTTTCCGCAATCCAATTCTTGAGCAAATTCTCTAATTATATTTTGTTTTGAATTATCCATAAAAGCACCCGTGTTTATCCTCTTTAATAATTTCTATAATTTTTCCTAAATGTGTAGATTTAGGAAAAGGCTCGTAAAGCTCCCATTTTCCATTTGCTCTTATCCAATATAAATTCCATTCTTTTCTTGATTTGTAATGTCGGATTTTAGCAAATTCAATTTGTTGCATTTTTTTTGGGTTGTTCCATTCCGGTCGGATTTCAAATAATACTACAACTTTTCCGTCATAAGAATATCCAATATCGACTTGTGCACGAATTTCGGGATTTTCAGGTCGTAAAGATTCCACGTACTTTTTTATAGTCGATTCGTTTATGTCAATTGTAGTGTTTTTCATTCCAGTTCCAGTTTTGTTTTCAGCTTACGCACAATGAAGTTTAAACTTCAATTTATTTGTTATATCCTATTGTCTCCATCCAGTAAATTTCCTATTCCACCCAAAATACTACCTTCTCCCCTTGTTTTATTCCCTGTTTGTGGTGCTAAGGCTAAAACTCTGGCCGCCAACCGGCTAAATGGCAAAGATTGTACATACACAATTCCCGGCCCTTTTAATGTTGCAAAAAACAGGCCTTCACCTCCAAATACGGTATTTTTAATACCTCCAACAAACTCAATATCATAATCTATATCTTTTGTAAAACCAACTACACAACCGGTATCAACTTTTAAAACTTCACCCGCTTGCAATATTTTTTTAGACATATTTCCTCCTGCGTGAATAAAAGCCATTCCATCTCCTTCTAATTTTTCCATAATAAACCCTTCACCTCCAAACAATCCTCTTCCCAATCGTTTTGAAAACTCAATACCTACGCTAACTCCTTTGGCTGCACATAAAAATGCATCTTTCTGACAAATAAATTTTCCTTCAACCTCACTTAAATCAATAGGTATAATTTTACCAGGATACGGAGCTGCAAATGAAACTTTCTTTTTAGCGTTACCAACATTTGAGAAAAGTGTCATAAACAATCCTTCTCCAGTTAATAACCTCTTACCTGCTGAAAATAGTTTACCCATAATACCTTCTTCTTTATTAGATCCATCTCCAAAAATAGTATCCATCTCAATAGCATCATTCATCATCATAAACCCGCCAGATTCAGCAATCACACTTTCTTGAGGATCAAGTTCAATTTCAACAAATTGCATTTCTTCTCCATAAATATTATAATCTATTTCATGTGCATTCATAACTTTTTATTTTATGTTATTTTTTAGATTTTAATTTTAAACTCCACTCATATTTATAAGCCGAAACTTGGTCGCCTTTTTCATCAACTCCAACAGAATTCATTAAAATTGTTTGACCTTCTCCTGTTTCAATGGTTTTTTTAATAGCTTCATCAATTAAATTACCATCATTGCAAGTAAATGTTATTAAACCAACAGCTTTTTTTGTAAAAGTTCCAGAATGATTGGTCACAAGCATCGAAATTTTTCGGCCACTTTCACTAATTTTCTTTATAACAATAGCTCCTGTTGAAAGCTCTGAAGCCATTGATTGTACAGCAAAATACATAGAGTTAAACGGATTTTGATTTATCCACTTGAACTTTACAGTTACTACTGCTTTTTCGTTATCAATCTCTTTTAATTTCACTCCACATAAATACGCTGATGGTAATTTAAACATCAAAAATCTCTTCATGTTTTTTACTGTAACTTCCATATAAGTTTATAATATTTTTTTGACAAGTTAATTAAAATTCTTGAGCGTAAATACCTATTTTTTTGTTAAAATTATGTTAAATCATAGTACTATGTGTTGCATACTACTATCTTTTATATATATATTTGCATAGGAAATTACCATAAACTAAATTTATGATTACACAAAACGATAAAAATTATAGTTCAATAACTCACTTAAGCAGTTTTTCGGGGTGGTTTTTCCCCTTTGGAAATATTATTGTACCACTAGTATTGTGGTCTGCAAAAAAAAATGAAAGTTCATACATTGATATACACGGTAAATCGGCTGTTAACTTTCAATTAAGTCTACTTTTATATGGATTTTTACTCACTTTACTGTTTGTGCCAATTGTTATTTTCACGTTGGGGTTGGGTTTAATAGCCATAATTATAGGTATAATACCAGTAATATTATTCAAAATTGCCTTAATCATTATTGCAAGTATGAAAGCGAGCAATGGAGAGTTTTACAAATATCCGTTTACCATAGAATTTATAAAATAACGATATGCTTTTAAAATATTAAATCTCAACTTATGAAGATAGAAAACACAAAAGCTCAAATGCGAAAAGGAGTTTTAGAGTATTGCATACTTTCCATATTACAAAATGGAGATGCTTACACTTCTGAAATTATTTCGCATTTAAAAGACGCAAAATTACTAGTTGTTGAAGGAACTGTTTATCCTTTATTAACTAGATTAAAAAATGCAGGTTTACTCAGCTACCGCTGGGAAGAATCAACATCGGGACCACCACGAAAATACTATGCCTTAACTGAAACCGGTAACTTCTTCTTAAAAGAATTAAATACTACCTGGAGTGATCTTGTAAAAGCAGTAAACTTAGTAACTACCAATAAACCAACTACAAAATGAATAAAACAATAAATATAAATTTAGGAGGCATCTTTTTTCATATTGATGAATTAGCCTATCAAAAATTAAAACTTTATTTAGATGCCATTAGACGATCTTTAAGTGATGACCCTCAAGGAAGAGATGAAATTTTAAATGATATTGAACTTAGAATTGGAGAGTTACTTTCAGAAAGAATTAAGACTGAACGCCAAGTTGTTAATGAAAACGACATAGATGAAATAACAAAAATAATGGGAAAACCAGAAGATTACCTGGTTGATGAAGAAATATTTGAGGAAGAACCAAAATATCGTTCTAAAACTTCTTCAAAAAAATTATTTAGAGATGGTGATGATAAATTTTTAGGAGGTGTATGTTCAGGGTTGGCACATTATTTTGGTATGGATGTAATTTGGATGCGTATTATTTGGCTTATATTATTCTTTGGTTTTGGTGTTGGATTCTTAATATACCCTTTATTATGGATATTAATTCCGGTTGCAGAAACAACAGCCGAAAAATTACAAATGAAAGGAGAACCCGTAAATATTAGTAATATAGAGCGTAAAATTAGAGAGGAATTTCAAGATATTACATCACGTGTAAAAGAAGGTGTTAACGGCGTAACCGATAAGGTTAATAGTGATGAATTTAAAAATAAAGCCAAATCGGGTATGCAAGAGATGGTAGATACACTGGGGAAAATAATTTTGGCTATTCTAACTATTTTTGGAAAAATTATTGGGGGACTTTTAATTTTTATAGCTGCAGCCACTTTAATTGGATTAATTTTTGGGGCTTTTTCTTGGGGTAGTGTTGAACTATTAGGTTTTGGAAAAGATTATGTAAACTATCCTCCATTTTTTTATGACTCTGTTGTTCCCTCTTGGATTTTAATTTTATTTACTTTTATTGCCATTGGAGTCCCATTCATAATATTGTTTATGCTTGGATTAAAAATTATTTCAAATAACGTAAAATCATTTTCTAGTACAACAAAATTATCTTTATTAGGTATTTGGATTATATCGTTGCTTGGTTTAGGGTTTGCAGGTATTAATTTTGCAACACAAACAGCTTATGATGGTGTTTTTACTCAAAAACAAGATTTAACAATAGCTACTGACACACTGGTTGTAAAAATGATTGGTGATGGTAACCTTTCAAATAGAAGTGAGTTACGAAAGCGTTACGATTATGAAACGGTATATGATAATGATATTCAAAAGCTATATTCAACAAGGATAAATGTAGATATTAAACCTACCGATAAAACAATTGCCTTTATTAAAATAAGAAAAGAATCTGAAGGCAAAAATCGCTTAGCGGCAAATAATGATGCTGAAACAATTGAATATCAATTCAATTTAGACGGTAAAAACCTGTTACTGAACGGTTATTTTTTATCAGATTTTAAAAATAAGTTTAAAAGACAATCTGTTAATATTATTATTTACCTACCCATCAACTCTATAATTTATTTAAACAATTCTACTAAAACTTATTTAGACGATGTAGATAATATTCAAGACATTCACGATAGAGATATGCCAAAGCATTATTTTAAAATGACTGAAAATGGCTTAGAATGTTTAGACTGTAACCCTGCTATCTATGGAAATAATTTTAAAAACAAAAACAACCATTTTAAATTAGACATTGATAAAAATGGTGTAAACATAAAAGTAAAAGACGGTCATAAAAATGCAGAAATTAAAATTAATGAGAACGGAATTCAAATTGAATAATTACAATTCATACACATAATTCAACAACTCATATAAAAAAATTATTAATCTCTTTTACTTTAAAATACTTTTGAAATAACAACTAAAATAACACAATATGAAAACCTTCACAAAAATAACAGCATTACTTGTAATTTTACTAACAACTTCTTCATGTTTTATAGATGGAATAACAGGTATTAGAGGAAATGGAAAGGTAGTTTCTGAAGAACGCACAATTAATTCAAATTTTGATGAGATTAAAGTACAACAAGGTATTAATCTATACTTAACTCAAGGTAACTCAATAAATTTAGAGGTTGAAGCAGATGAAAATATAATTGGTTTGTTGATTACTGAAGTAAAAAATAATGAATTAAATATCTATTTTGAAAAAAATGTTTACAGAGCAAAAGCACGTGATGTTTATGTAACAGCTACTCATATTTCTAAAATAAAAACATCTAGTGGAGCTTCAGTAAAATCTGATGACATACTGCAAGTGAACTCATTAATCCTTGATGCAAGTAGCGGTAGTTCAATTAAAATATACACAAACGCTGAAGAAATTACCAGTTCAGCCTCAAGTGGTGCAAGTATTGATATTTATGGTAAAACAACATCTTTCTCCGCAACAGCCAGTAGTGGCAGTTCAATTGATGCTGACGAATTAAAAACTGTTAACACTTATGCAAAAGCGAGTAGTGGAGCAAATATAGATTTAAATGTTTCAAAAAAACTTACAGCAAAAGCAAGTAGTGGAGGTGATATTGATTATGAAGGCAACCCTACTGATGTTAACAAAGAGACCTCTTCAGGAGGTAGTGTTTCAGGAAGCTAATTCCAATTTATATATTAAATTGTTAAGCCAATTTCATTTTTATAATAAGTTGGCTTTTTTGTTTCAAATTATTAAATTAAAGCTCACAGATTAAAAGAAAATGTTATTATTCATATAAATTTAACAAATAATTACTACAAGTTACATACCTTTGCAATTAATTATTTTTTAAAGTGTATAAAATATTATGCAAAAAAGAACCAACCCACATTCATTCCATATCCCTGTTATGGGAATTGCATTTACAATAGATAGTCCTATTAAAATAGCTAAATATGGTATTTCATCTGTTATTTCAATTGTAGATGACTTTTTAATTGAAAAAATGAATGAATATTATTCAACTAAATTTAAAATTCCATACAAAGCAATCTCAACAAAAGTTGAAGACTACAGAGCTAAGAGAATTACTTCATATTTAAATACTGTTGACACAATAGCAAAACGCACATTTGACAATTTAAAACAAAGTTTTGAAGATAAAAGTAGTGAGTTTGAAAAATATATTGATATGTTACCTGATTTTTCAGACTTGAAACAAAGTTTTATTGAAAAATATCAACACAATACATTAAAGGAAGATGTTAATAATTGGATTCAGGACAATTTAAAACTTGGTAGTATTGATGTAAATATTATGACAAAACTCGATAAAGTAAATTATCGTAAAAAAGAACAACTACCTTCAGAATTTAATGACGCACATGCTGCTTTAAGAGGTTTTGCCAATAGTAATTTGGAATCTTCTGTGGTACTTTCTGCAGGAATGAATCCAAGATTATACAGTTATTTTGAAAATTTTGACGACTTTTTCCCAAATGAAAAAAACATACTAAAAAAGAAAATTATTTTAAAGGTTAGTGATTATAGATCTGCATTAATTCAAGGTAAATTTTTAGCTAAAAAAGGATTATGGGTATCAGAATATAGAATAGAGTCTGGTCTAAATTGTGGTGGTCATGCTTTTGCTTCTGATGGATATTTAATGGGGCCTATTTTAGAAGAGTTTAAAAATCACATAGGTGATTTAATAAATGATGTTCATAATATCTTAGTTTCAGCCTTAAAAAATAAAGAGAAGTACATTCCTTCTACTCCTTTAGATATAAAGATAACTGCTCAGGGAGGTGTTGGTACTTCTGAAGAACATGAATTTTTATTAGATAATTACAATATTGATTCTGTAGGTTGGGGAACTCCCTTTTTATTGGTTCCAGAAGCAACTACTGTTGATTCTGAAACTATTAAAACATTAGAAAAAGCAACAGAAAAAGACTTATATTTAAGTGATGTTTCTCCTTTAGGTGTTCCTTTTAACAGTCTAAGAGGAAGCTCAAACGAAATTATTAAACAAGAAAGAATTGACAATAATAAACCAGGTAGCTCTTGCCCTAAAAAGTTTTTAGTTTCAAACCTAGATTATACAGACCAGGCAATTTGTACAGCTTCTAAAAAATACCAAGCAATAAAGTTAAAGGAGTTAAATGAAGATTCAGAAGTAAGTAATTATACAGAAAAATTCAATAAAATTACTGCCAAAACGTGTTTGTGTGAAGGATTATCTAATGCTGCTCTAATTAAAAATAATATTGAACATAAAGGTGAAAAACAAGGAGTAGCAGTTTGCCCAGGTCCAAATATGGCATATTTTTCAAAAGAACTTTCTTTAAAAGAAATGGTGAATCATATTTATGGAAAAGTAAATGTTATTGCCACTGATAATCGCCCACATATGTTTATTAAAGAATTGACAATGTATATTGATTATTTTTCAAATAAAGTTGATGAGGTTAAAGACTCTGTTTCTAAAAAGCAAGAAAAGTACTTAACCACTTTCCAAAATAATTTAAACGATGGTATTGAATACTACCATGATTTATTTTCTTCATTTGAATCTAATAAAGAAACTTTATTAGATGAATTAGGAGCTTTGAAAAATGAATTATTTAATATTAAAATACCCATTTTAGTTAAAGCTTAATAAAAAAGAGACTGTCTGAAAAGACAGTTTTTTTTTGGTTTATTTCTTATTTTACTCTCCGCAATGAAAGTTAGCAAGTGTTTTATTTTCAAGAATTTTTAAAGTACTGTCTCTTACTTCTGCCATTAAAATACTTAAACTACAAAGTTCTTCATTAACGCAATCATCACATTTTTCATAATAGTTTAAACTAACACAAGGCAACATGGCTATTGGACCTTCAAGCACCCTCATAATGGTTGATATTTTTATTTCTTTTGGGTCTTTTAATAAATAATAGCCTCCTCCTTTTCCTTTTTTAGAAGAAAGAATGCCACTCTTTTTTAAAGTTAATAAAATACTCTCTAAGTATTTTTGAGAGATGTTTTCAGCCTTTGAAATATCAGAAATTAATACAGGAACATTTTTTTCCTGCTTTGTAAGGTAGCTTAACGCTTTAAGTCCGTATTTTGTTTTTTTAGAAAGCATTTATAAAAATACTAAATGTAAATTAGATTATCATATTTTTGGCAAAAATACTTCAGCCATCATGCATCTGGCACTTCCTCCTCCACAAGCTTCAATAGTATCAAGGGAATTATGTATTAGTTCCCCATGTTTTTTAAGCCTATTAATTTGTTGTTTTGTTAAACTTTTGTAAGCAGCGCTTGACATAACAATATAGCGTTTATTATTGTTTCCTAAAAGTTGTAACATATTACCTACAAAATGCTTCACCTGATTTTCAGAGATTGTTATAATTTCTTTACCATCATCTTTCAAATGTTTTAGCACATTTTTTCGTTCTTTTTTATCATCAATACTTTCAGCACAAATTACTGAAAAATTTTCACCTAAACACATCATAACATTCGTATGATAAATGGGTACTCTTTCGTTATCAATTGTTTGATAAGATACAAAAGGTATTGGCGTATATTCAAAATCTTCACAAAATTCAATTAATAAATCTTCATCTGAGCGAGGTGATAAGGCACAGTATGCTTTCCTCTGAACTCTATCTAACAATAAACTCCCCGTTCCTTCTAAAAATAGTTTTTCGTCTTCAGCCGAAGTATAATCAACAATATTTTCAATATTAAAACCTTTATTTTCTATAATGTCTAAAACATCTTCTCTTCTCTCTAAGCGTCTGTTTTCTGCAAACAATGGATATAAACCAATGTCTCCATTTTCGTGAAAGGAAATCCAATTATTAGGAAAAATTGAATCTGGTGTATCCGTTTCTTTTATATCTTCAACTACAATTACTTGCACTCCAATTTCTTTTAATTTTTCTACATAGTTGTCAAATTCTTGCAATGCTTTAAGTTGAATAGTTTCAGGTGTTAAATTATCCAATACTTTTTGATAGTAATTATTAACTACTGTTTGTTCATTCATCCTAAACAAAACAGGTCGAATCATAAAAATAGTATTCGTTATTTGTTGCATAACGGCTTTTATTATAGTGTCCTTTTTAAAGCTTCAGTTGTTTCTTTTAAAACTTTAAAAGCTGTTTCTGCCATTTTATTTCCTTTATTATCGAGTGTTGGGTTTATTTCAACAACTTCAAAACAAGAAACTTTTTTAGTTTTGACAAATGCTTTTATAATTTTAATAATTTCAAATTCATCAAATCCCTTAGAAACGGGTGTTCCTGTTCCTTTTGAAATTAAATCGCTATCCATACTATCAACATCAAATGAAATATAAATATGGTCACAGTTACTTATTTTTTTAATAGCTTCATTTAAGCAATTATCAAACCCTCTGTATCGCATTTCAGAAACTGTATAATTTTTAATATTATGCTCTTTTATTATGGCAGCTTCTTGCTCTTCAATATCTCGTACTCCAAAATAAATAATATCTTCATGTTCCACTTTAGAACCGTTAACCCCTATGTTTTTCATTTGATTCCAATAAATCGCTGTTTGCTTTAAAACATTATTTATCTTGTAATCTAAATTATCATCATTCAAAGCTGCAGCTAAAGGCATTCCGTGAATATTACCAGTAGGGGAAGTATATGGAGAATGAATATCGGCATGAGCATCTATCCAAATTACTCCCAACGTTTTTTCAGGAAATGCTGTTTTAATTCCACTAATGGTTCCTAATGCTGAAGAATGATCTCCAGATAGAATAATTGGAAAATTGTTATTGTGTAAGTTTTTAGTAACACTGTTACTTAATCGTTTACAAACTTGCAGAACACTTCCAATTCTTTTAGCAAATGAGTTATTTTCTTTATTATAAATTGTTTCATTTTCAGTTTCAATATCTTCAAATGGGTAACAATTAAAATAATCATCATCCATATTAATGGCTGCAATTTCTATGGCATCAACTCCCATATCTGAACCGCGGGTTCCTGCTCCAATATCAGATCTGTTTTTAATAAGTTTAATTGTTTTCATATATATATTTTACAAAAGTACTTATAATTAAATTTATAATCGATTTTCAAAAAAACAGCCTTACTTTTTTAGCAAGACTGTTTAATGGTTAATATATTATTAATATCGTAAAATTAACGTTCTTCAAATGATTTAAAAGGGCGTAAAGTTTCTCCAATATATAATTGACGTGGACGACCAATTGGTTCTTTATTTTCACGCATTTCCTTCCATTGAGCAATCCAACCTGGTAAACGACCAATAGCAAACATTACAGTAAACATTTCAACAGGGATCCCTAAAGCCCGATATATGATACCCGAATAAAAATCGACATTTGGATATAATTTTCGTTCAGCAAAATATGCGTCTTTCAATGCCACTTCTTCTAAATGTTTTGCAATTTCTAAAATAGGATCGTTTAAATTTAAATCTTGGAATAATTCATCAGCCGCATTTTTAATAATACGAGCTCTTGGATCAAAATTCTTATAAACTCTATGTCCAAATCCCATTAAACGGAATGGGTCATTTTTATCTTTAGCTTTGTTTATAAATTTCTCAACATCACCACCATCTTTTCTAATTTGCTCTAGCATTTCTAACACTGCCTGATTTGCTCCTCCGTGCAATCTTCCCCACAATGCAGATACTCCTGCTGAAATTGAAGCAAACAAACCAGCTTCAGAAGACCCAACAATACGCACTGTTGAAGTTGAACAGTTTTGTTCGTGATCTTCATGTAAAATTAACAACTCATCTAACGCTTTAACTGCTATTGGATTGATTTTATATTCTTCTGTGGGTATTCTAAATAATAATTGCATTAAATTAGATATATAATCTAAAGAATTATCAGCGTAATTTAATGGTAATCCATTATTTCTTCTATGTGCCCAAGATGCAAGAACAGGAAATTTTGCTAATATTTTAACAATAGCCTGATACATTTCTTCTTTAGAATTTATATCAACAGTATTTGAATTAAAAGCAGTCAATGCACTAGTTAAAGAAGATAGCATTCCCATAGGGTGAGCAACTTTTGGAAAACCATCTATAATGTTTTTCATTTCTTCATTAACAAGTGAATGTAACTTTATATCATCTTCAAATTTTTTAAATTCAGATTTAGTAGGTAATTCTCCAAAAATCACTAAAAAGGCAACTTCTAAAAAACTTGCTTTTTTAGTCAATTCTTCTATTGCATAACCTCTATGACGCAAAATTCCTTTCTCTCCATCCAAAAAGGTAATTTTACTTGTACAAGAACCTGTGTTTTTAAATCCAGGATCTATTGTAATTACTCCTCCTGTTATTGCTCTTAATGATTTAATATCTATAGAAACTTCATTTTCAGACCCTCTAATAATAGGAAATTCATAAATTTTACCATCAAGTTCTAATTTTGCTATATCCGACATATTTTTATTTTATTCTGTTTTAAATTCAATGTTTAAACTTACCAAATTTACGAAATTTAATTGTGTTCAAAAAGTTTTTTTAAACAGTATTTATCATAAAAAAACCTTGATATTTTAAGTATAAATATCAAGGTTTAAACTTACTTTATAGAACTATTATTACTATTTCATTTCAACCATTTCTTTTTTTATTCCAACCATTTCTTCGAGCATATCTGTTGTAACAGATTTAGGTCTTTCAAGGGCGTAACCTAATGCTCTATCCCAAATAATATTAGATAATACTCCAAATGATCTTCCTATTGAAAATAATACGGTATAGAAATCATATTGCGTTACACCGTAATGCCATTGAACTACACCTGATTGAGCATCTACATTTGGCCAAGGATTTTTTGCTTTTCCTTGTTCTCTCAAAATATCTGGTACAACTTTGTAAAGAGCATCAACATATTTAAATAAATCATCATCTGGTAAGTTTTTTAAACAAAATTCACGTTGTACAGAGTATCTAGGGTCTGTTTTACGCAATACTGCATGTCCATAACCAGGAATAACTTGACCACTGTTTAATGTATCCCAAACATATTTTTTCATTTCTTCTTCTGAAGGTATTTTACCTCCCATTTGGTCTTTAAGACCTTGCAACCAACGTAATACTTCTTGATTAGCTAAACCATGTAATGGCCCTGCTAAACCATTAATCATTGCTGAAGTTGCATAATAAACATCTGACAATGAACTGGCAACCAAATGCCCAGTATGAGCACTTACGTTTCCACTTTCGTGATCGGCATGTATTATAAAGTACATACGTGACACATCATCATAAGGTTTATCTTTACCCATCATATAAGCAAAATTTCCACCTAAATCTAAGCTAGGATCAGGATATCTATGACCTTTTTCAGGATGATACAATTTATTATAGATATAGGCTCCAATTAAAGGCATTTTAGCAATAAGGTTTGTTGCATCTTCATAAGTAGAATCCCAATAATCCATTTTACTCATGCCTTTTCTATATTTAACATTAAAATGAGATTCTCTTTCTAAACTCATAACTGCTGCTGATAATATTGCCATTGGGTGACTATTACTTGGGAAAGCATCGATAACATCCCAAACATAATGAGGTATTATACGGCGATTTTTAAAATCAACTTTTAATTCTTCAACTTCTTTTTCTGTAGGAATTTCCCCCGTCAAGAGTAAAAAATATAACCCTTCTACATATGGCATATCTGCTCCTTCTGGTTTTGGTAATTTCTCCAAAACTTCAGGTAATGTAAAACCTCTATAACGTATCCCTTCATATGGGTCTAAGTAAGAAATATCTGTAACCAAACTTTTAATACCTCTCATTCCTCCAATTGCCTGAGAAACTGTTACTTGATCAATAACCTTATCTCCATATTCTTTCACTAACTTGGTAGTTCTAGATCGGTGCTCTTGAATTTTTTCATACAATTTATCTTTCAATGTACTCATGATATTTAATCTTTTAATAATTAATTCCTCTCAAATTTACAACCCAAACGCTTGAATAAAACTGATATTTATCATATTCATTTTGTAATGTAACAATAATCACTCTGAAAAACAGTAGTTTGTGACTTAACATATTCATTTAAATTTTATATTCAGATAACTTTTTCCAAAACAAAAACCAGCAAAGAAAACTTTACTGGTTTTTAAATATCATCAACCTTTACTTAGGTTGAGATTAAAAATATGTTTTTACTATATTAAATTTTAAATGCTCTCATTTGAGGAAAAAATGCTGTATTACCTAATTCCTCTTCAATACGAAGTAGTTGGTTATATTTTGCAATTCTATCAGTTCTAGAGGCTGATCCTGTTTTAATTTGCCCTGTATTTAATGCTACAGCTAAATCTGCAATAGTAGTATCTTCTGTTTCTCCTGAACGATGTGAAATAACACAAGTATATCCAGCATTATGAGCCATATTGATAGCGGCAATAGTTTCTGTTAAGGTTCCTATCTGATTTAATTTTATTAAAATAGAGTTTGCTGATTTTTCTTCAATACCTCTTTCAAGTCTTTCTACGTTAGTTACAAATAAATCATCTCCAACTATTTGAACTTTATCTCCAATAGCTTCTGTTAATAATTTCCACCCTTCCCAATCGTCTTCAGCCATACCATCTTCAATAGAAATTATAGGATATTTTTCAGATAATTCTTTCAAGTATGCAACTTGTTGTTCAGAATTTCTAATAGCACCTTTTTCTCCTTCGAACTTTCTGTAATCATATTTTCCATCTACATAAAACTCAGATGATGCAGGATCAAGAGCAATCATAACTTCTTCACCTGCTTTATAACCTGCCTGTGTAATTGCTTTTATCACAGTTTCTAAAGCATCTTCAATACCGTCGAAATTTGGTGCAAAACCACCTTCATCACCAACAGCTGTACTTAAACCTCTATCTTTTAATATTTTTTTAAGATTATGAAAAATTTCTGTACCCATCTTTATGGCCTCAGTAAAGTTATTAGCTAAAACTGGCATAATCATAAATTCTTGAAATGAAATAGGAGCATCTGAATGTGAGCCTCCATTAATAATATTCATCATTGGAACTGGTAACATGTTTGCACTTACACCACCAATATAACGATACAAAGGCAAGTCTAACTCATTAGCTGCAGCCTTAGCAACCGCTAATGAAACACCTAATATTGCATTGGCTCCTAATTTAGATTTATTTGCTGTACCATCTAATTGAATCATTGCTTCATCAATTAGGTTTTGTTCAAAAACTGAAAACCCTAAAATTTCTTCGGCAATAATTTCATTTACATTTTTTACTGCCGTTAAAACTCCCTTCCCCATATAATCACTTCCTCCATCACGCAATTCAACAGCTTCATGTTCTCCTGTTGAAGCTCCTGATGGTACTGCTGCTCTACCTAAAACTCCGTTTTCAGTCACTACATCAACTTCTACTGTAGGATTTCCTCTTGAATCAAATATTTGACGTGCATGAACACTTATAATCATACTCATTTTGCTATAATTTTAATGGTTATTTTCTTATTCAAAGTTACAAATAAAAAGGCTAAATTATCTCAGTTATTAAACCTTTTATACGATAACGTTTTCGTTTTAAAAATAAAAAACCACTAATTTATTATCTTAGTGGTTCTCTATTTATTTTTTTGATTTTTTAATATTCTCTATGAACTGATCAAACAAATAGGAAGAATCATGTGGGCCTGGGCTGGCTTCTGGATGGTATTGAACTGAAAAACAATTTTTATTTGTCATTTTCATACCTGCCAAAGTTTCATCATTTAAATGAATATGTGTTATCTCAAAATCTGGATGATTTTCAACATCTTCTTTTTTCACAACAAAACCGTGGTTTTGAGAGGTGATTTCTCCTTTTCCTGTTATTAAATTTTTAACAGGGTGATTGATGCCCCTATGTCCATTGTGCATTTTATAAGTGGTAATACCATTTGCCAAAGCAATTATTTGATGTCCCAAGCAGATACCAAATAGTGGTAAATCTCTTTTTATAATTTCTTTTGCTACATCTTGGGCTTTTTTTAATGGTTCTGGGTCTCCTGGCCCATTTGACAAGAAAAATCCATCAGGGTTAAAGTCATTCATTTCTTTGAAGGATGTATTGAAAGGAAACACTTTAATATAACACTCTCTTTTAGCTAAGTTTTTTAAAATATTTTTTTTAATACCTAAATCAAGTGCCGATATTTTATATTTTGAATCCGGATTTCCATAAAAATAAGGTTCTTTTGTAGAAACTTCGGAGGCTAATTCCAGTCCTTTCATTTTAGGAATTAATTGTAGCTGTTCTTTTAAATTCTCAATATTAGTTTCTGTAGATATTACAGCGTTCATAGCACCTTTATCTCTAATATAACGTACAACTGCTCTAGTATCAACATCAGAGATTGCCATTAAGTTTTGCTTAATAAAGTAACTTTCAAGTGAACCTTGCGCATTATATCGTGAGTAATTGAAACTAAAATTTTTACAAACTAATCCTGAAATTTTAATTGTATCAGATTCCATTTCGTTTTCATTTACACCATAATTACCAATATGTGCATTCGTTGATAACATTATTTGTCCGAAATAGGATGGATCTGTAAATACTTCTTGATAGCCTGTCATAGCAGTATTAAAACAAATTTCACCAAAAGAGGTGCCATCTTTACCAATTGACTTACCTTCGAATACTGTTCCGTCAGCTAACAATAAAATTGCTTTTTTGTGTTTTGTATAGTTCATATATAAATTTACACTTATTAGTAATTAATAACTTTGTTTTCAAATATAAAAAAAAGGATAAACTTTTTAAAGTCTATCCTTGTTAATGTTATTAAAGAGTTTTCATTAATTTGTCTCTTTATTTTCCTTAGTAGTTTCAATAGCTTTCTCAGACTTTTTTGATCTACCTCTACGAGTAGTTTTCTTTTTCTTAGCTCCGTTTGGATTATAAGTTGTATTGTAATCAACTAATTCTACCATTGCCATTGGAGCGTTATCTCCCTGACGGTTCCCTAGTTTAATAATACGTACATATCCTCCTGGTCTATCAGCTACTTTTACAGAAACTTCTTTGAATAATTCTGTAACTGCATATTTATTTCTCAAGTAACTAAATACAACTCTACGGTTATGAGTAGTATCATTTTTAGATTTTGTAATTAAAGGCTCAACAAATTGACGTAAGGCTTTCGCTTTAGCAACTGTTGTATTAATACGCTTATGCTCAATTAAAGAACAAGCCATATTAGCAAACATAGCCTTTCTATGAGCTGTTTGTCTTCCTAAGTGATTAAATTTCTTTCCGTGTCTCATTTTCTATATCTTATCTTAATTAAAACTTTCGTTTTAAATTAATCTTTGTCTAATTTATATTTACCTAAATCCATTCCAAAGTTTAAACCTTTATTATGAACCAATTCATCTAGTTCTGTTAAAGATTTTTTACCAAAATTACGGAACTTCATCAAATCATTTTTATTGAACGATACTAAGTCTCCCAAAGTGTCAACTTCAGCTGCTTTTAAACAGTTTAGTGCCCTAACTGATAAATCCATATCAACCAATTTAGTTTTAAGTAATTGGCGCATATGTAATGATTCTTCATCATAAGTTTCAGTTTGAGCTATTTCATCTGCCTCTAATGTAATACGTTCATCAGAAAATAACATGAAATGATGAATTAATATTTTAGCTGCTTCTGTTAAGGCGTCTTTAGGCGCAATTGATCCATCAGTAGTAATATCAAATACTAATTTCTCATAATCTGTTTTTTGTTCTACACGGAAATTTTCAACAGCATATTTAACGTTGATTATTGGTGTAAAAATTGAATCTGTAAAAATTGTCCCCAATGCTACTCCAGATTTTTTATTTTCTTCAGCAGGTACAAAACCTCTACCTTTCTCTATTGAAATTTCAAAATCTAACTTAACAGATTTCTCCATATTACATAGAACTAAATCATGATTAAGCACTTGGAATCCAGAAATAAATTTCTGTAAATCACCAGCTGTTAATTGTTCTTGATTAGAAATCGAAATATTCACTATTTCTTTATCAGAATCCTCTATTTGTTTTTTAAAACGTACTTGCTTTAAATTCAGTATAATTTCCGTTACATCTTCAACAACTCCTTTAATTGTTGAAAACTCATGTTCAATACCTTCAATACGAAGTGATGTTATTGCAAAGCCCTCTAATGAAGATAATAACACTCTTCTTAAAGCATTACCAACAGTTAAACCAAACCCTGGTTCTAACGGTCTAAATTCAAACCTACCACTAAAATCGGTAGAGTCAATCATAATTACTTTATCGGGTTTCTGAAAATTTAAAATTGCCATAATTGAATTGGTATCTTTAAAATTATTTAGAGTATAACTCTACTATTAGTTGTTCTTTGATATTTTCTGGAATTTGAATTCTTTCTGGTACACTTACAAAATTACCTTGTTTAGTCTCAGAATTCCAAGAAAGCCATTCGTAAACATCATTTCTATTAGCTAAAGAATTTTCAATAGCAACCAATGATTTTGATTTTTCTCTTACAGCAACAACATCTCCTGCATTTAATGAAAATGAAGGAATATTTACTAACTCACCATTTACAGTAATATGACGATGAGAAACTAATTGGCGTGCTGCACTACGGCTAGGTGCTATACCTAATCTATATACAACGTTATCTAAACGAGATTCACAAAGTTGTAATAAAATTTCACCTGTAATACCTTTACTACTAGATGCTTTTTTAAATAAATTTGAAAATTGTTTTTCTAAAATACCGTAAGTATATTTTGCTTTTTGTTTTTCGGCTAACTGGATTGCGTATTCAGACTTTTTTCCTCTACGTCTATTGTTTCCATGTTGTCCTGGAGGATAATTTCTTTTTTCGAAAGACTTATCTTCTCCAAAAATTGCTTCTCCGAATTTACGGGCAATTTTAGTTTTTGGTCCTGTATATCTTGCCATTTTTTTATAGTTAAATGATAGGGATTATGAATTAAGGCTAATCCTTCGATAATCTTAATCCTATCTGTTAAAATTTAATAATTTTTATACTCTTCTTCTTTTAGGTGGTCTACATCCATTGTGTGGTGCTGGAGTTACATCTATAATTTCAGAAACTTCAATTCCAAAATTATGAATAGATCTAATTGCTGATTCTCTTCCATTACCTGGACCTTTTACATATACCTTTACTTTTCTCATTCCTGCTTCATGTGCGACTTTTGCACAATCTTCAGCAGCTAATTGAGCAGCATAAGGAGTGTTCTTCTTAGAACCTCTAAATCCCATTTTCCCAGCTGATGACCAAGAAATTACATCTCCTTTTTTATTCGTTAGAGATATAATTATATTGTTGAATGAAGCTGTGATGTGAGCTTCACCAACTGTCTCAACAATAACTTTACGTTTTTTTGAACTTGCTTTCGCCATAATATTTAGTTATTATTTAGTTGCTTTTTTCTTGTTAGCTACAGTTTTTCTCTTACCTTTTCTAGTTCTAGAATTGTTTTTAGTTCTTTGACCTCTTAAAGGTAATCCAGATCTGTGGCGAATACCTCTATAACATCCAATATCCATTAAACGTTTAATGTTTATTTGAATTTCAGAACGCAATTCACCTTCAATTCTGTACTCTCCTACTTGCTCTCTAATGTCGTGAATTTCCTGATCAGTCCAATCTTGAACTTTTGTACCTTCATCAACTTTTGCTGTAGCTAAAATTTCTTTAGCTCTACTTTTACCAATTCCAAATATGTATGTTAAAGCTATAACACCTCTTTTATTTTTTGGAATATCAATACCTGCTATTCTTGCCATAACTATCCTTGTCTTTGTTTAAATCTAGGATTCTTTTTATTGATTACATATAATCTGCCTTTTCTACGCACAATCTTGCACTCGGCACTTCTCTTTTTTACTGATGTTCTAACTTTCATCGTTTATACTTTAATATCTGTAAGTAATTCTTGCTTTTGTCAAATCATATGGACTCATTTCTAGCTTTACCTTATCACCCGGTAATAATTTAATGTAATGCATACGCATTTTACCTGATATGTGAGCTGTTACTATATGTCCATTTTCCAACTCTACACGAAACATTGCATTTGACAGTGCTTCTGTAATTGTCCCATCTTGTTGTATTGCTGGTTGTTTTGCCATTTTATTATGCTAATGATTTTCTTTTAGTTCCTTTTTTCATTAAACCATCGTAATGACGATTCAATAAATGTGAGTTAATTTGTTGAATAGTATCTATTGCTACACCAACCATAATTAACAATGATGTACCTCCATAAAATAGAGCCCAAGATTGTGTTAATCCAAAATTAATAACTATTGATGGTAATATTGCCACTAAAGCTAAAAATAAAGATCCAGGAAACGTAATTAAAGATAAAATTCTATCTAAAAGTTCTCCCGTATCTTTTCCCGGTCTAATTCCAGGAATGAAGCCTCCACTTCTCTTTAAATCATCAGCCATTTTATTTGTTGGAATTGTAATTGCAGTATAAAAATAACTAAATACTATAATTAAAAAAGCAAACAATAAATTATACCATAAACCAAACATATTTGAAAATTCTATACCAATAGTTTTCACTGTTTGGTTATCTGAACCTGCCATTAACGCTGGAGCAAACATAATTGCTTGAGCAAATATTATTGGCATTACACCTGATGAATTTAATTTTAATGGAATATAATCTCTAGCTCCAGCTACATTTTTAATATTACCAGCTACCGTTTTTCTAGCATATTGAACCGGAATTCTACGAACTGCGGTAACTAAATAAACTGAAACTAAAATTACTAAGAGCCATACTATTATTTCAATTAAAATCATTATTAGCCCACCATTAGATGCTGTAATTTTTGAAACAGCTTCTTGTATAAATGCACCTGGGAAACGAGCAATTATACCAATCATAATTAACAATGATATACCATTCCCAATTCCTTTATCAGTGATTTTTTCACCCAACCACATAGCAAAAATGGTTCCTGCTGTTAATACCACCATAGATGTTATCCAAAACATACTTCCACTAATATAAAATGCGGATGAAGGAATTAAATTATATATATTAGCAATATAAGTAGGCCCCTGAACCATCGTAATGGCAATAGTTAGCCAACGTGTGATTTGGTTTATTTTTTTTCTTCCACTTTCACCGTCTTTTTGTAGCTTTTGTAAATATGGAACTGCAATCCCCATTAATTGTACTACAATAGATGCAGAAATGTAAGGCATAATACCCAATGCAACTACTGATGCTTTTGAAAAAGCGCCACCGGTAAACATATCAAGCAATCCTAATATTCCTCCACCACTAGTTTGATTCTCTAATGCAGCTTGCGCTACAGAAATATCAATTCCTGGAAGTGGTACCTGAGCGGCAAAACGATAAATTGCCATAAACCCTAGTGTTAATAGAATCTTAGTTCTAAGTTCCTCTATACTCCAAATGTCTCTAATGGTTTGAATAAATTTTTTCATCTATAATTAATTATTATAACGTTTCAGCTGAACCACCAGCTTTTTCAATAGCAGCCTTTGCAGTTGCAGTATATTTATGAACAGTTACATTTAATTTAGCTTTTAATTCTCCATCACCTAATATTTTAACTAAGTCATTCTTACCAGCTAAACGGTTTTCTATTAAAACATCTAATGTTACAGTATCTTTAATTTTATTGTTATCAACCAATTCTTGCAATTTATGTAAGTTTACTCCAACATATTCTTTACGATTAATATTTGTAAAACCAAATTTTGGAACACGTCGTTGTAAAGGCATTTGACCTCCTTCAAAACCAACTTTTCTTGAGTATCCCGAACGAGATTTAGCTCCTTTATGACCTCTTGTTGCCGTACCTCCCTTTCCTGAACCTTGTCCTCTACCTACACGTTTACCTTGTGTTTTAACCGATCCTTTTGCAGGTTGTAAGTTATTTAATGTCATCTCTTTATAAAATATTATTTAATTTCTTCAATAGAAACTAAGTGTTTAACCGTATTCACCATTCCAATAATTTCTGGAGTGGCATTATGTTCAACAACTTGATTAATTTTATGTAAACCAAGCGCCTCAAGAGTTCTTTTCTGATTTTGAGGTCGTCTAATTTTACTTCGTACTTGTGTTACTTTTATTTTCGCCATCGTAATACTTTTTTAACCATTAAATACTTTTTCCAAAGAAATTCCTCTCTCTTTGGCAATCATACCTGCACTACGAAGTTGCAATAATGCATCAAATGTTGCTTTTACAACATTGTGAGGATTTGATGATCCTTGTGATTTTGAAAGAACATCATGAACTCCTACTGATTCAAGTACTGCACGTACAGCACCTCCAGCAATAACTCCCGTACCATGTGAAGCTGGTTTTAAAAATACTCTTGCTCCACCATATTTACCTTTTTGTTCGTGTGGCAGTGTCTTTTTGAAAATTGGAATTCTAACTAAGTTTTTCTTAGCGTCTTCTATTGCTTTTGCAATTGCAGATGCCACATCTTTTGATTTACCTAATCCTTGGCCTACAACTCCATTTCCGTCTCCAACTACAACAATAGCAGAGAAACCAAAAGCTCTCCCCCCTTTTGTTACCTTTGTAACTCGTTGCACACCTACTAAGTGATCTTGTAGTTCTAACCCGCTAGGTTTAACTCTTTCTACGTTTTTGTATTTTTGATACATAATTAATATTAAAATTTTAAACCTGCTTCTCTTGCAGCTTCTGCTAGAGCTTTAACTCTACCGTGATACAAAAATCCATTTCTGTCAAATGCAACTGTCTCAACACCTGCTTTAATTGCCTTTTCAGCGATACTTTTACCTACTAATTTTGCAACTTCTGACTTTGAACCTACTGATTCAATTTCTTTATCTCTTGATGACACAGATATTAAAGTAACACCTGAGTTATCATCTACTAATTGAGCATACATTTCCTTATTACTTCTAAACACTGATAGTCTAGGTTTAGTAGCAGTTCCAAAAATAACTTTTCTAATTCTATGCTTAATTCTTTGTCTTCTTTCAAGCTTTGATAATGCCATAATACTTTTCTATACTATTATGCAGATTTACCTGCTTTTCTTCTTAATAATTCTCCAACAAATTTAACTCCTTTTCCTTTGTAAGGCTCAGGTTTACGTAAAGAACGAATCTTAGCCGCAACAGCACCAACAAGTTGTTTGTCAAATGAAGTTAATTTAATAATTGGATTTTTTCCTTTCTCTGATATAGTTTCTATCTTAACTTCAGGAGCTACATCTAAAATTATGTTGTGCGAAAACCCTAAAGCTAAATCTAAAACTTGGCCTTGATTACTTGCTCTATATCCTACACCAACAAGTTCTAATTCTTTGGTCCATCCTTTCGAAACACCTAAAATCATATTATTTAATAAAGCTCTATATAAACCATGTTTAGCTTTATGGCTTTTATTATCTGATGGGCGTTGTAAAGTAATTTTCCCATCTTCAACTTCAACCTTAATATCATCTGTAATTTCTTGAGATAACTCTCCCAATTTACCTTTTACAGTAACAACATTCTCATTAATTTCGAATGTTACACCTTCTGGTAACGTAATTGGGTTATTTCCTATTCTTGACATCTTTGTTTAGTTCTTTATTAATATACGTAACATAAAACTTCTCCCCCAACATGTTCTTGACTAGCTTTTTTACCAGTCATAACACCATGTGATGTAGATACTATTGCTATTCCTAATCCGTTTAGTACTCTAGGCATTTCATTTGCTCCTACATATCTTCGAACTCCTGGTGTACTTACACGTTGTAATTTCTTAATAACTGAAGCTTTCGTTGCTCTATCATATTTCAAAGCTATTTTGATTGTACCTTGTACATTATCATCATCAAATTTATAGCTTAGTATGTAACCTTGATCAAATAAAATCTTGGTTATTTCTTTTTTAACTTTTGAAGCAGGAACTTCAACTACTCTATGCCCTGCCATTATAGCATTCCTAACTCTAGTTAGATAATCTGCGATTGGATCTGTAATCATATTTATTAATTTACGGTCTTGGTTTTCAATAATTATATTGAACCTAAAACCAATTTAAAATTTTACCAACTAGCTTTTTTTACTCCCGGTATTAAACCTTGGTTAGCCATTTCACGAAATGTTACACGCGATATACCAAACTGTCTAATATACCCTTTAGGTCTTCCTGTTAATTTACAACGATTGTGTAAACGTACTGGCGATGCATTTCTTGGAAGTTTTTGTAATGCTTCATAATCACCAGCTTCTTTTAAAGCTTTGCGTTTATCAGCATACTTATCAACTAACTTTTGTCTTTTAACCTCACGGGCTTTCATTGATTCTTTAGCCATTCCTTAATTCTTTTTAAACGGTAAACCTAATTCACTTAATAATGATTTTGCTTCTTTGTCAGTTTGAGCAGATGTTACAAATGTAATATCCATACCACCTATTTTATTTACTTTATCAATATCAATTTCAGGGAAAATGATTTGTTCAGTAATACCTAAGTTGTAATTTCCTCTACCATCAAAACCATTTGCTTTGATTCCGTTAAAATCTCTTACACGAGGTAAAGACGCTGTTACCAATCTATCTAAAAATTCATACATTTTTACACCACGTAAAGTTACTTTTACGCCAATTGGCATACCTTTACGTAATTTAAAAGCTGCAACGTCTTTTTTAGATATGGTTGATATTGCTTTTTGACCAGATATTTTAGTCAATTCATCAACGGCATAATCAATTAATTTCTTATCAGCTACTGCGGCGCCAACTCCTTTACTAATTACAATTTTTTGTAACTTAGGAACTTGCATTACATTTTTATAACTGAATTCTTCAGTAAGAGCTTTTATAACTCTATTCTTGTATTCTTCTTTAAGTCTTGGTATAATAGCCATAACTAAATTGCTTTATCAGTTTTTTTAGAAATCCTAACTTTTTTACCATCTTCAACTCTATACCCCACTTTTGTTACTTCTCCACCTTCTAGTAACATTAAATTTGAAATATGTATTGAAGCTTCTTTTTTCACAATTCCTCCTTGTGGGTTTTGTGCGCTAGGTTTTGTATGTTTCGATATCAAATTGACACCCTCTACAATTGCTCTATTCTTATTACGGAAAATTTCAACTATTTTCCCTTCTTCTCCTTTATGGTCTCCTGCCATAACTCTAACTGTGTCTCCTGATTTTATCTTTAACTTCATCTTATAATCGTTTATTAAAGCACTTCAGGTGCTAGTGATACAATTTTCATAAACTGTTTTTCTCGAAGTTCTCTAGCAACAGGTCCAAAAACACGTGTTCCTTTCATTTCACCAGAAGTTGCGTCTAACAATACACAAGCATTGTCATCGAATCTAATATAAGATCCATCTTTTCTTCTAATTTCTTTCTTCGTTCTAACAACTACTGCTTTTGAAACTTGACCCTTTTTTACAGTTCCATTAGGTGTAGCATCTTTAATAGTTACTACAATTTTATCCCCAATAGATGCATATCGTCTTTTAGTTCCTCCTAAAACGCGGATAACTAAAACTTCTTTAGCCCCAGTATTATCAGCTACTCTTAATCTTGATTCTGTTTGTAACATAATTATTTAGCTCTTTCTAGGATTTCTACTAATCTCCAACGTTTAGATTTACTCATCGGACGAGTTTCCATTATTCTAACAGTATCTCCAATATTGCAATCATTTGTTTCATCATGTGCCACATATTTCTTTGTGCTTAACACGAATTTTCCGTACATAGGGTGTTTCACCTTTTTAACTTCAGAAACAACAATAGATTTCTCCATTTTGTTACTAGAAACTACACCTATTCTCTCTTTTCTAAGATTTCTTTTTTCCATCTTTATACTTCTGAATACAATTATTGTAATTCTCTTTTAGTTAATTCTGTTGCTACACGTGCAACAGTTCTTCTAAGTGCTCTCAACTGCATTGGGGTTTCCAATGGTGAAATTGAATGAGCCATTTTTAGATCAGTATAACTTTTCTTTAAACTTCCAAGTTTTTCTTGTAACTCTTCAGTTGATAATTCTATAATTTCAGATTGTTTCATTTTTAAATCAATTATTAAGCGTTATCAAAATCTCTAGCTACAACAAGTTTTGTTTTAACAGGCAATTTTTGTGCTGCTAAACGCAAAGCTTCTTTTGCTATGTGAGCAGGAACTCCCCCAACCTCAAACATAATTCGCCCTGGTTTAACTACGGCTACAAAATATTCTGGTGCTCCTTTACCTTTACCCATCCGTACTTCTAGAGGCTTTTTAGTAATTGGCTTGTCTGGAAATATTTTAATCCATAATTGCCCTTCCCTTTTCATATGACGAGTTGCAGCAATACGAGCCGCTTCTATTTGACGAGATGTAAGTAGGTTTTGCTCTAAAGATTTGATACCAAACATTCCATTTGAAAGTCGGTGTCCTCTTTGAGAATTTCCAGTCATATTCCCTTTCCCCTTCTGTACTTTACGATATTTAACTCTCTTTGGCTGTAACATTTTACCTTCTAAATTTTAAAAATTTATTTTCTTCTACGATTTTGTGGTCTTTTTGAATTACCTCTGTCGCCACCTCTTCCTTGTTTTTTAGAAAGACCAACAAGTGGTGATAATTCTCTCTTACCATAAACTTCGCCTTTCATAATCCATACTTTTACACCTAATCGGCCGTAGGTAGTATGAGCTTCTACAAGTGCATAGTCAATATCAGCTCTAAAAGTTGATAGCGGAATTCTTCCATCTTTATAATGTTCTGAACGTGCCATTTCTGCACCATTTAACCGACCTGAAATTTGCACTTTGATTCCTTCTGCATTCATACGCATTGTTGCAGCAATTGCCATTTTTATAGCTCTTCTATATGAGATTCTATTCTCAATTTGTCGAGCAATACTGGCTGCTACTAGACGCGCATCTAATTCTGGACGTTTAATTTCAAAAATATTAATTTGAACTTCCTTTCCTGTAATTTTTTTGAGTTCCTCTTTTAACTTGTCTACCTCTTGACCTCCTTTACCAATTATAATTCCTGGTCTAGCAGTAGTGATAGTAACGGTTACAAGTTTAAGTGTACGTTCAATAATTACATTTGAAACACTTGCTTTTGATAATCGGGCATGTATATACCTTCTTATTTTATAATCTTCAGCAATTTTATCGCCGTAGTTTCTTCCTCCATACCAGTTAGAATCCCATCCTCTGATAATTCCTAAACGATTTCCTATTGGATTTGTTTTTTGTCCCATTTCTACTTATGATTAATTGCTAACATTTTTACTTCCTAAGATTAAAGTCACATGATTAGAACGTTTTCTAATACGATGCGCACGTCCTTGAGGTGCTGGTCTTAATCTTTTTAACATTCCTGCGCTGTCTACATATATTGATTTCACAAACAAACCTGCATCTTCAATAGTTGCATCTTCATTTTTAGCTTGCCAGTTTGCTATAGCACTCAATAATAATTTTTCTAAATTTATTGATGCCTCTTTTGAGTTAAATTTTAAAATTTGAAGTGCTTTTTCAACTTCAACCCCTCTAACCAAATCAGCAACTAAACGCATTTTTCTTGGTGATGTAGGACAACCTGTAAGCTTAGCAAAAGCTATTTGCTTTTTCTCCTCTTTTATTTGCTGTGCTCTAATTTTTTTACGAATTCCCATGATTTCCTACTATTTTTTTCCTTTGTTTTTTGCACCTGCATGCCCTCTATAAGAACGTGTTGGTGAAAACTCTCCTAATTTATGCCCTACCATATTTTCAGTTACATATACTGGTACAAATTGACGACCGTTGTGTACTGCTATAGTTTGACCTACAAAATCTGGCGTAATCATTGTGGCTCTTGACCAAGTTTTAATTACCGATTTCTTTCCTGACTCTAAATTTGTTAGAACTTTCTTTTCAAGTTTATGAAAAACATAAGGTCCTTTTTTTAATGAACGTGCCATATATATCAATTATTTTTTTCTACGTTCTATAATATACTTATTACTCGCCTTGGTCTTAGATCTTGTTTTGAATCCTTTAGCAGGTATTCCGTTTCTAGATCTTGGATGACCTCCTGAAGATTTACCTTCACCACCTCCCATAGGGTGATCAACAGGGTTCATCACTACAGGTCTTGTTCTTGGTCTTCTTCCTAACCAACGAGTTCTACCAGCTTTTCCTGAAACCAATAATTGATGATCTGAATTAGACACAACACCTATTGTTGCACTACAGGTAACAAGAATTAACCTTGTTTCACCTGAAGGTAACTTAATAGTTGCATATTTCCCATCTCTTGCCATTAACTGAGCAAACGAACCTGCACTACGAGCTAAAACTGCCCCTTGCCCAGGATGTAACTCTATACAAGAAATTGTTGTTCCTAAAGGAATTTTGCTCAACAACATCGAATTTCCAACATCAGGAGTAGCTCCTTCACCAGAAATAACTTTTTGTCCAACTTTTAACCCACTTTGTGCAATAATATATCTCTTTTCTCCATCAACATAGTATAACAATGCTATAAATGCAGTACGATTTGGATCATACTCTATAGATTTTACTGTTGCTGGAATACCACTTTTATCTCTTTTAAAATCGATAATACGGTATTTTTGTTTGTGACCACCTCCCATATAGCGCATGGTCATTTTTCCACTATTGTTTCGACCTCCAGATCTTTTCTTCGGAGCTAATAAACTTTTCTCCGGCTTATCAGTAGTAATGGTGTCGAACCCATTTACTACTCTAAAACGCTGACCTGGTGTTATTGGTTTTAATTTTCTAACTGACATTTTATCTTATCTTATATATTGCTATAAAAATCAATATTTTCTCCTTCTGCTAACTGAACTATTGCTTTTTTATAAGCTCCTTTCATTGCTTGCACCATTCCACTTTTAGTGAATTTAGTATTCCGCTGAACTGGATAGTTCATGGTTCTTACACTTTCAATCTCAACACCATATGCTTTTTCAACAGCGTTTTTAATTTCAAGTTTATTAGCTCTTTTATTCACAACAAAAGCATAACGATTAAATAACTCGCTATCATTTGTTGCTTTTTCCGTTATAATAGGTTTAATTAAAATATTCATACTCTCTACCTATTTGCTTAAATTAGATTCAACACCCTCTAAAGAACTTTCTAAAAGGATTATTTTATTTGCATTTAATAATTCGTAAGTGCTTAAACCAGAGTTAGTTGTGATTTTAGAACCTTTTAAATTACGCGATGACAAATATACATTTTTATTTGGTTCAGCAAACACAAATAAAGATTTTTTGTTTTCAATATCAAAAGCTTTCAAAACTGCCGTAAAATATTTTGTTTTTGGAGCTTCAAAATTAAAATCTTCAACAACTACAATATTGTTATCATTTGCTTGAATACTTAAGGCTGACTTACGTGCTAATCTTTTTAAATTTTTATTCAATTTAAAAGAATAGTCTCTTGGTCTAGGACCAAAAATTCTACCTCCACCTCTAAAAACTGGAGATTTTATACTACCTGCACGAGCTGTACCAGTACCTTTTTGTTTTTTAATTTTTCGGGTACTTCCTGCAATTTCTGCTCTTTCTTTAGCTTTGTGAGTACCTTGTCTTTTGTTAGCCAAATGTTGCTTTACATCTAAATATACTGCATGTTTATTTGGCTCTATTCCATATACAGCATCAGAAAGTTCAACTTTTCTGCCTGTATCTTTTCCTTGTATGTCTAAAACTGCTACTTTCATTATTTCTGAACGATTACATAAGTGTTTTTATGACCAGGAATAGCTCCCTTTACCACAAGTAGGTTCTTTTCAGGAACTACCTTTAAAACTCTTAAATTTTGAACTGTAACTTTATTTCCACCCATTCTTCCAGCCATACGCATTCCTTTGAATACTCTAGCAGGGTACGATGCAGCACCTATTGATCCTGGAGCTCTCAAACGATTGTGTTGACCGTGAGTTGCTTGACCAACACCCGCAAAACCGTGACGTTTTACAACACCTTGAAAACCTTTTCCTTTTGAAGTTGCTGACACATCAACAAACTCACCTTCTGTAAAAAGATCTACTGTTATTTGATCTCCTAAATTATACTCCTCATCAAAACCTTGAAATTCGATAACTTTTCTTTTGGCAGTGGTTCCAGCTTTTTTAAAGTGACCATCTAAAGCTTTATTAGAGCTTTTTGCCTTCTTGTCATCGAAACCAAGTTGAAGGGCTTTATACCCATCTACTTCTTCGGTTCTGACTTGGGTAACTACGCATGGACCCGCTTCGATTACTGTACAAGGAATATTTTTCCCGTTTTCATCAAATAAGCTGGTCATTCCGATTTTTCTTCCTATTAACCCAGACATTTTAATTAATTATTAATTGTTATTATTCTATTTTTATTTCAAAAAAACAGGGTTAAAATACTTCAACCCTGAATGTATTTTTCCGTTTTTCCTTCGTCAATCGCTCCGGACATGTTATTGAAAGTTTCCTTTCAACATTTAAAAGTACTTAAACTTTAATTTCTACCTCAACTCCACTTGGTAGTTCTAACTTCATTAAAGCATCAATAGTTTTTGATGATGAACTATAAATGTCTAATAATCTTTTGTAAGAACATAATTGGAATTGCTCTCTAGATTTTTTGTTTACGTGTGGTGAACGTAATACTGTGAAAATCTTTTTATGAGTTGGTAATGGAATTGGCCCGTTTACAACTGCTCCCGTACTTTTTACCGTTTTTACAATTTTTTCAGCAGATTTATCTACTAAATTGTAATCGTACGATTTTAATTTTATTCTAATTTTTTGACTCATCGTTTATAATTTAGAGATTAACCCTTTGCTTTTTCTATTACTTCTTCAGCAATGTTATTAGGACATTGATCATAGTGTGAAAACTCCATTGATGAAGTTGCCCTACCTGATGATAATGTTCTTAATGTAGTAACATACCCAAACATTTCAGATAATGGTACACTTGCTTTTACAACTTTAGCACCCGATCTATCATCCATTGCGTTTACTTGCCCTCTTCTACGGTTTAAATCACCTACAATATCTCCCATATTTTCTTCAGGAGTTACAACTTCCAATTTCATAATTGGCTCAAGTATAACTGGTTTTGCTACTTTTGCTGCAGCTTTATAACCCATTTTAGCGGCCAATTCAAAAGATAATTGATCTGAATCCACTGCGTGGAAAGAACCGTCATACAAAGTTACCTTCATACTATCCATCTCATAACCAGCTAAAGGACCGTTTTTCATTGCCATTTTGAAACCTTTCTCAATAGAAGGAACAAATTCTTTTGGCACATTACCTCCTTTAATCTTGTTCTCAAATACTAACCCAGTCTCTTCTCCTTCAACAGGCTCCATAATAAACTTAATATCTGCAAATTTACCACGTCCACCAGATTGTTTTTTATAAACTTCACGATGATCTGCTTTTGCAGTAATAGCTTCTTTATATTCTACTTGTGGCTGTCCTTCATTAACTTCTACTTTAAACTCACGTTTTAAACGATCAACTAAAATCTCAAGGTGTAATTCACCCATTCCAGAAATAATTGTTTGCCCAGAAGCTTCATCGGTTTTAACCACAAATGTTGGGTCTTCTTCAGCTAATTTACTTAAAGCCATTCCTAGCTTATCAACATCGGCTTTAGTTTTTGGTTCAACAGCAATACCAATTACTGGTTCAGGAAATGTCATAGATTCTAACACAATAGGGTGTTTCAGATCAGACATTGTATCTCCAGTTTTAATATCTTTAAAACCTACAGCTGCTCCAATATCACCAGCTTCAATTTTTGAAATTGGCTCTTGCTTATTAGAGTGCATTTGGTATATTCTTGATATACGTTCTTTTTTACCAGATCGTACATTTAACACGTATGAACCTGCTTCTAGTACACCTGAATATACTCTAAAAAATGCCAACCTACCTACAAATGGATCTGTTGCAATTTTAAATGCTAATGCAGAAAATGGTTCATTTACATTTGGTTTTCTGAAAGCAGGCTCTCCAGAATCTGGGTCTGTACCTTCAATTGCTTCAATATCTAAAGGAGATGGTAAATATCTCATTACCCCGTCTAACATTGTTTGAACACCTTTATTTTTAAAGGCTGAACCACACATCATTGGTATAATAGACATATCAATAGTTGCAGCACGTAATGCAGCAATTATTTCATCTTCAGTAATTGAATCTTCATCTTCAAAGAATTTTTCTAACAACTCTTCATCGTATTCAGCAACTGCTTCTACTAGTTCAGCACGACGTTTGTTAACTTCTTCAACTAATTCTTCAGGAATTTCAATTTCTTCATAGGTCATTCCCATGTCAGCTTCATTCCAAATAATTGCTTTTTTGGAAATTAAATCAACAACTCCTCTAAATTCATCCTCTTCACCAATTGGAACTTGTAAAGGAACTGGATTCCCTCCTAACATTTCTTTAACCTGCGTACACACATTAAAGAAATCTGATCCTTGACGATCCATTTTATTCACAAATCCAAGTCTTGGCACTTTGTATTTATCAGCTTGTCTCCATACAGTTTCTGATTGTGGCTCAACACCATCAACAGCACTAAATAAAGCAACCATACCATCTAACACACGTAGAGAACGCTCAACTTCAACAGTGAAATCAACGTGCCCAGGAGTATCAATAATATTTACTACATATTTTTTACCTCTATACGGCCATTCACAATGTGTAGCAGCAGAAGTAATTGTAATACCTCTTTCTTGCTCTTGCTCCATCCAGTCCATTGTTGCAGCACCATCATGTACCTCTCCTATTTTATGCGAAACACCTGTATAATAAAGGATACGCTCTGTGCATGTTGTTTTACCAGCATCAATATGAGCCGCAATTCCTATATTTCTTGTATATTTTAAATCTCTTGCCATTATCTAATTAAAATCTAAGGTGAGAGAATGCCTTATTAGCGTCGGCCATTTTATGAACATCAACTCTTTTCTTAACGGCAGCTCCTTCTTCTTTTGCTGCAGCTAAAATCTCAGCAGCTAAACGCTGAGGCATTGATTTTTCATTACGTTTTCTTGAAAATTGAATCAACCACTTAATTGCAATAGACACCTTACGGTCTGGTCTAATTTGCGACGGAATTTGAAAAGTTGCCCCACCAACTCTACGGCTACGAACCTCAACTTGTGGCATCACATTACTCAATGCGTCTTTCCATATTTCTAATGAAGTTTTTTCCTCGTCTTGTTTCTTTTGTTCTACAATATCTAACGCATCATAAAACACTTTAAAAGCTACAGATTTTTTACCATCCCACATTAAGTTATTTACAAAACGTGTTACCAATTGATCGTTAAACTTTGGATCTGGTAAAAGCACTCTTTTTTTCGCTGCTCTTTTTCTCATTTCTTTACATTAAAGTTTTTAAAATTACTTTTTAGGTGCTTTTGTACCATATTTAGAGCGGCGTTGTGTTCTTCCATCAACACCCGCAGTATCTAATGCTCCACGAACAATATGATACCTAACTCCTGGTAAATCTTTAACCCTTCCACCTCTAACTAATACTATCGAGTGTTCTTGTAAATTATGTCCTTCCCCTGGAATATATGCATTTACTTCATTACCATTTGTTAACCTTACCCTAGCTACTTTACGCATTGCTGAGTTAGGTTTTTTTGGTGTAGTTGTGTATACACGTGTACATACTCCACGTCTTTGAGGACATGAATTTAAAGCAGCCGATTTACTCTTCTTAGTTATTTTGGTTCTTCCTTTTCGTACTAATTGCGAAATTGTTGGCATACTAAAATTTTGTTATTTATTACTTTTAAATTTATTAGCTCTTTTCAAAGAGTTTGCAAATGTACAAATATTTTTTTCTTAATCAAATATGATTTTATTTTATTTTATTAAATGATTTTACACCGTTTATATCATGTATATTCACACCTTAAATTTTAATGATTTGAAAGCTTTTTTTAAACTCTTAAACTTTACACTAATTTTTATCACTTCTTTCACCTCTGTTTACGCTCAAAATTTTGAGCTAATAATTCAACTGAAAGACAGTACAAATACTTCCATATTGAAATCTATACCTTATACAAAAACACATAATACCTATAGTAACATTGTAGAGGAAATTAATAATATATCGGAAAAACTAATCGCTAAGGGCTATATAAACAATAGTTATTACCTAAATAGAAAGGAGTCTACTTTCGTATGTACTTACACGTTAAATAATAAAGTTAACACTATTAAAATTTATTACTCAACTAAATTTATTGATGAAAATATCTTAAAAAAATTAACCCCCAATTACACTAGTTCATACTTTGAAATACCTATAAATTCTGTTGAAAACTCTTTGAATTTTATAGTAGATTATTTTGAAAATAAAGGAGCTTCTTTCACTACTGCTTCTCTAAGTAATTTTTCTCAACACAAAGATAAACTAATAGCAAGCCTTCAATTAAACATTTCAGAGGAACGAAAAATCAATGCAATTGCAATAAAGGGATATAAAAAATTTCCGAAAAAATACTTAAATCACTATTTAGATTTGAAACAAAATTACCCTTTTAGTTTAAACACTTTAAATAGCATAAGTGAGTTACTTAATACGATACCTTTTATAACACAGCTTAAAAAACCTGAGGTTCTTTTTACAAAAGATTCAACTACATTATTTCTTTATTTAAAAAAGAAAGCAACCAGTAAATTTGATGGCGTTATTGGCTTCTCTAATGAAAAAAATAGCAATAAATTAAATTTTAATGGCTACCTAGATTTGTATTTTGGAAACATCTTTGATAAAGGAGAGTACATTGCTTTAAAATGGAGAAACAATGGAGATGATACCCAAGCTCTAGATCTTAAATTTGAACTACCTTATATCTTTAACACTCCATTTACTATTGGTAGTGATTTTTCTATTTTTAAACAAGATTCTACATTTGTAAATACAAATTTAGACCTTAATATTAACTTTAGCATTGACAGGAATAATTTTGTAAATGCCATGCTTAGTAATCAAAACTCAAATTTAACTTTACCTTTTAACACATCTGATGATATTAAAGAATTTAAAAAAAGTTTTATTGGACTATCATACACCTACAAATTACCCAATCGATTACAACAATTTACCGCAAACAAATTTTTAATAAATTTGGGGTATTCCTTCGGAAAAAAAACACTTAATAACTCTAAGGAAAATCAAAAAATATTTCAACTCCGCATTGAATATATTTTTAACATTGACAGTAAAAATTTAATTTTAGTAAGAAACAATAGCAAATTCTTAAATGCAACAAATTTATTAGAAAATGAATTATATAGAATTGGAGGAACAAATTCTATAAGAGGCTTTGACGAACAAAGTATTTTAACCTCTAAATATATTATTTCAAATATTGAATATCATTATAAACTTAATCAAGACTCACATATATACACTATTTCTGACATAGCTTTTGCAAAAGACGATATTTCAAATTCAGACTTAAAATTATATAGCTTTGGTTTAGGCTATTATTTTACAACAAACAATAGCATTTTAAATTTAAGTTATGCCGTTGGAAAAAGTAATGCGATACCATTTAATTTTAACAATTCTAGATTACATATTAAAATAACATATCCTTTTTAACTTTTAGTCAAGTCTAAAAATATGTACCTCATTAAAAATTAAATTATTCTTCTTTTGGTTTGTTTTTAAAAGAATTCTATTTCCTATTTTCAACATCTAGTTTTACGCATTTATTTCTACTATTTTCTACTGAAGTTTTATGCCTTTTTTTATAAATTCTCTCTCCAGTTGAGAAGTCTAATATTTTTTCTAGGTTATATTTTTATTTTTTCTTATTTATTTTCAGTAAGTTGGCTGATTTTCAGTCAACAAGCCACAAAAGTATAGCGACAAAAGATTAAAGTATTACTTTACATATACGATAGTAATACTATCTTTTCTAGCCTAATACTTTAACATCAAAAGTTTGGAATATTAAGGTATTATTAAGAATTTTACGCCAATTAATTCAAATCACATTTATAATGAAAACAAAGTTAAATGGCTTTTTAACGCTATTATTAGCGTTATTGGTGCAAATTGCTTTTGCACAAGAAAAAACAGTTAGCGGTGTAGTTTCCGACGCAAGTGGACCACTACCTGGTGTAACTGTTTTAGTTAAAGGTACCACAGTTGGTACACAAACAGATTTTGATGGAAATTATTCAATCCAAACAACCGTAGGCGCTACACTACAATTTAGTTTTGTAGGTATGACTACTGTTGAAAAAGTGGTTGGTTCATCAAACTCTATCAACGTTACTATGGTTGAAAACGCTGAAATGCTTGACGAAGTTGTAGTAACAGCTTTAGGTATCAAACGTGACGAAAAATCATTGGGTTATTCAACTCAAAAAGTAGGTGGTGATGATATTAACACTGCTAAAAAAAACAACTTCGTAGATGGTTTATCTGGTAAAGTTGCAGGTATCCAAATTAAAAGATCTACAAATATGGGTGGTTCTACTAACGTAATTATACGTGGTATCACTTCATTAACAGGAAACAACCAAGCATTATTTGTAATTGATGGTGTTCCTATTGACAACTCTAACACCAATGGCGGTGGGCAACAAACTGCAAGAGGTGGCTACGACTTTGGTAATGCTGCTTCCGATATTAATCCTGATGATATTGAATCTGTAAACGTTTTAAAAGGTGCTGCGGCATCTGCTTTATATGGTTCAAGAGCTGCAAATGGTGTAATTATGATTACGACTAAAAAAGGAGCTAAAAAAGGAGAAAAATTTAATGTTACCATTAATAGTAATATTACTACTGGTACTATTGACAAATCTACTTTCCCTGAATATCAAGATCAATACGGTGCAGGTTATGGTCCTTTTTATGGCTCAACTGGTTACTTTGAGGATTATGATGTAAATGGTGATGGTGTTTTAGATTTAGTAACTCCATTAACTGAGGATGCTTCTTTTGGTGCTGCATTTGACCCTAATTTAATGGTATATCAATGGAACTCTTTAGATCCTGAATTATCTACTTATCAACAAGCTACTCCTTGGGTTGCAGCAAAAAATGGTCCTATCACTTTCTTTAATACTGCTGTAACAGCAGTTAACACTTTAAGTATTAATGGTAATACTGAAAATGGTACTTACCGTTTTTCATATACTAATTTTGATCAAAGTGGTATTATGCCAAATAGTACTATCGGTAAGGATAACTTTACATTTTCAGGATCATTTGATTTAAATGATAAATTAACTGTTACAGGTTCTGCAAACTATATTAAAACAAGAGCTATTGGTAGAAACCTAACAGGTTATAGTGATAATATTAATACAAGTTTCAGACAATGGTGGCAAGTAAATGTTGATGTACAAGAACAACGTGATGCTTACTTCCAAACAAGAAGAAACGTTACTTGGAATTACAACAGTCCAACTAACTTAACTCCTATTTATTGGGATAACTTCTACTGGCAACGATATGAAAACTATGAAAATGATAGTAGAAATCGTTTTATAGGTAATGTATCTTTAAATTACAAATTAAATGATTGGATTAGCGTTTATGGTAGATTATCCGTTGACACATACAACGAAATGCAAGAAACAAGAATTGCAATAGGAAGTTTAAATGTTCCTGAATATACAAGATTCAATAGAGATTTCACAGAATATAACTATGATTTAATGTTAAATTTAGATAAAGACTTAACAGATGATTTAAATTTAAAAGGTATTTTAGGTGCTAATATTAGACGTAACATCATAAATTCAATTTATGCTGAAACAAACGGTGGTTTAGTGGTTCCTAAATTGTACTCTTTATCTAACTCTGTAAATTCAATTTCTGCACCAAGTGAATATGCAGGAAGAATTGGTGTTGATGGTTATTATGGAAGTTTATCTCTTGGTTATAAAAATTTCTTATACCTAGATATAACAGGAAGAAATGATACTTCTTCTACTTTACCTGCTAATAACAACAGCTATTTCTATTCTTCTGTTTCTTCAAGTTTTATATTCTCTAAATTTATTGAAGCTGATTGGCTTTCTTTTGGTAAATTTAGACTTAACTACGCAGAAGTAGGTAATGATGCTCCATTTAATAGTTTAACAGATGCTTATGTTAAACCAGATCCATTTGGAACAGCAACATTATTCTCTGTATCTAGCACTAAAAAGAATGCTAATTTAAAACCTGAACAAACTACAAGTATTGAAGCTGGTTTACAAATGAAGTTCTTAAGAAACAGATTAGGATTTGATTTCTCCTACTATAAAACAAATACTAAAAATCAAATTGTACCAGTTGCAACAACAGGCGCTTCTGGATTTACAAATAAATATGTAAATGCTGGAGAAATTGAAAATAAAGGTATTGAGTTTAGTTTAAATGCTACTCCTGTTAAAAATGATAATTTCTCTTGGGGTATGAATATTAACTTCTCTAGAAACCGCAATAAAGTTTTATCTTTATTTGAAGGTGTAGATAACTTACAACTAGGTAGTTTCCAAGGTGGTGTTACTTTAAACGCTACTGTTGGTGAACCTTACGGAATTCTTAAGGGTAGAGATTTTGTGTACTTAAACGGACAAAGAGTTATTGACCCTGATACAGGTAGATATGAAAGATCTGCAACATCAGATCAAAACATAGGTGATGTTAATCCTGACTACAATGCAGGTATTAGCAATATGCTTAAGTACAAAAATTTAACTTTTAGTTTCTTAATTGACATTCAAAAAGGAGGAAGCTTATTCTCACTTGACCATTGGTACGGTGAAGGAACAGGTATATATGCAAGTTCTGTAGGAACTAATGATTTAGGAAACCCTATCCGAGCTGATTTAGCTGACGGTGGTGGAATTATTTTAGATGGTGTAAACCCTGACGGTTCTGTTAATACAACTAGAACTTATATGGGATGGTATGCAAATGCCTTTGGTTGGGCAAGAGCTCCACAAGCATTACATGTATACGATGCTTCTTATGTGAAGTTAAGAGAAATTGCTTTAACTTACGATTTACCTAGTGATATTCTAGCAAACTCATTCTTTAAATCTGTACAGTTCTCTATAACTGGATCAAACTTATGGATTATAAGTAAAAATTTACCTTATGCTGATCCAGAAACTGGTTTAAGTTCTGGTAATTTACAAGGATACCAAAGTGGTGTGATGCCAACTACTAAAGATGTAGGATTTAACGTTAAATTACAATTTTAATTAATAAAAAAATGAAAAAACTAATTTTTATATTAACACTAGTTGTCACATTCTCTTGTTCTTCAGACTTGACTGACATGAATATTGACACTAAAAATGCTACTATAGTGCCAGGAGAAACATTGTTCTCTAACGCACAAAAAAACTTAGTAGATTATATGGTTAGCACAAACGTAAATGTAAATATTTACAAAATGTTTGCTCAGTATTGGACAGAAACAACTTATACTGATGAAGCTAACTATGATGTTCAAAACAGAGCCATTCCAAGAAATACTTGGAACATATTATACAGAGATGTATTAAAAGATTTAGATGAATCATCTAAAATAATCACAGAAGAAGGTGATGGTGGATTACCTGCCGTAAAAGCTAATAAATTGGCAATTATTGAAATTATGAAAGTGTATACTTTTAAAGTATTAGTTGATACTTTTGGTAACATCCCTTACTCTGAAGCCTTAGATGCAGACAACGTAAACCCTGTTTATGATGATGCAGCTGGTATTTATTCAGATTTATTAGCAAGATTAAATACTGCAATTAGTGGTTTAAGCGCTAGTTCAGGTAGTTTTGGTGGAGCTGACTTGATTTACAATGGTAGTGTTTCTAACTGGATTAAATTTGGAAATGCAATTAAATTAGAATTTGGTATTATGATGAATGATGCTTCTACTACAGCAGCAGGAGCTGCAGGTACTTTTACATCAATTGCAGACAATGCTAATTTCCAATATTTAGATGCTACACCTAATACGAATCCTATTTGGGTAGATTTAGTTCAAAGTGGTCGTTCAGATTTTGTAATTGCCA